>JBCDJE010000146.1:0-8317 GCA_038748185.1 Bacteroidota bacterium | reverse complement strand
CACTCTTCCCACAGCTTCACCCATGGCTACAGCATTACCAGTGACTCGGTAACTAGAATGGGCAATAAAATCACCACTAATGCATCTACCAGCCATCATTAAACCACCTACATCTTTGGCAATTAAAGATCGTAAAGGAACGTCATAAGCTTTGCCTTTAACACCTTGATTATAACTTGTCCCTTTTTTGGTACTTGTGTCTTCATTCTTTTTGGTAGTGGAATGTACATCAACCCCCATAGTTACCCGACAAACGGCATCTTCAAATCTTGCTCCTTTTATAAGATCATCTTTATTGAGGGTATAAAGACCGTGAACTCTTCTTCCTTCTCTTACACCTATCTGCTCAGCTGTCGCAATGAGTTGCATATTGCCCCAAGGGCCGTTTAAAGATCGCAAGGCATTTACAATTTCATTTAATTCTTTTCGAGCATGCAATGTAGCTTGGGTAAGCTCTCGATTATTCATCCCACTATATTCATATTCATGGTTCGCCATGAGCATATAGAGGTCTTTTCTAATAGGGTATAAGCCGGGTTTTAGATAAGAAGGTAGCACACCCCCACTAACAATAAGTTCTACTAACCTTTTTTTTGACTGTTGCCCAGTGTCACCAGCATAACGCACATAGGGTTTGATTTCTTCAAAATTAATTCCTGTAACCAAACACAGTAAACTCATGGGTTGCCACTTCCCGGTAGCATTCCCAAAATCAAATCCACAGCCTGCTCTGGCTGCTAAATCACCATCGCCAGAAGTATCGATGAATGTTTTTCCAGCCCAAGCTTCTCTACCAGATTTTGATTCTGTAATCAGATGTGTCAAACGCTTGTTATTATCCTTTACCGCTTCAACAACCCTAGTATGAAACAATATATCTACATCGGCTTCAACACACATTTCTTCTAACAAATACTTCATCTTTTCCACATCAAAGGAAAAAGTCTTTCCGGTATCGATAGTAGCAGCCGCTTCCATAGCGCCTAACCTTGTTTTTATTTCTTCCATCAAACCCACTTTATTTTCCTCATCAAGTATCCAGCTTAGTAGCCCTGAAGTCCACACACCTCCTAAACAGCCGTGTACTTCTATCAGAAGCGTTTTTACCCCATTTCTCCCAGCTTCTATTGCTGCAGAAACACCAGCCGGACCGGCTCCGGCTATTATCACATCGTATTCATCTACAATGGGCACTTCTCGACTTGGTTCTTTGTATACCTGATCATTTATATTTTTATCAAACCCTTTAGTTTCTCCTACTAAAAAACTTGTCGCTGCTGCTGATAGAGCGGTTGTTCGTATAAAATTTCTTCTTTTCATGGTAAAAGATCATTTTAAATACTCAAATTTCAAGATTTAGCAATTCACGCCCAAATTATTGTGTATAACTCGGGTTTTGCGTTAAATCGGGATTTGCATCCAATTCTCTCAAAGGTAGCGGATAAAGAAAATGTCTGTCTTCTACTGTAATTCCTAGCACTGCCATATTTTCCCTGAGCAAATTATTGCGTTTTAGATCGAAATATCGATGTCCTTCAAAACATAGCTCCCATCTTCTTTCATTTAATAGCGCTTCTTTGAAAGCAGCTTGGGTCATCCCCTCAGATAAATTCTCTAAGCCTGCTCTATTCCTAATTGCGTTTATTGCTTCATACGCCTCAGCATTCGGGCCACTATTCGATTCATTTAAAGCTTCTGCATAAATAAGTAACACTTCTGCATACCTGATTATCGGCCAGTTGGTACTGCCACTAGTAGGATCTGGGGCTGTAGGGTCAAAAAATTTCCAAACATGAGGCTCAAATGTCTCGGTGCTTCCATCGCTAAAGGTGTAACTGTCTAAGATACTTACTGCTTTTCTTTGGTCATTCTCTTCAAAGGAGTCTACTAACTCCTGCCTAACAATAGCAGAACTCGAACCAGTTATCGGTTGAGCTGCACCACGCACGGCAAATAAATTGGAGAAAGAACTACCTTGCACTCCACCCAAATATTGCACTGAAAAAATATGCTCCACTCCATTTTTATTAGTCACATCCCATAGGTCAGCTACATCTTCAAACAAACTGAATTGGTTAGCATCTATGACTTCTTTTGCCTTTTGAGCCGCTAGCGAATAATCTCCTTTATACAGATATACTCTGGCTAGTAAAGACTTAGCTGCTCCTTGAGTTGCCCTTCCTACATCATTACCCTGATAAGAAGCGGGTAAAACATTTTCAGATTCTTGCAAATCTCGAATGATGAGATTCCATATTTGATTTATATCTGACCTTTCTACAAACAAGTTCTGAAGATCTTCTGTAGGCGTTTCTGTAAGTGGCACTGAACCATAGATTCGCAACAAGTCAAAATAGTTTAATGCTCTTAAGAATTTACTTTCAGCCAATAATCTATTTTTTAGCTCTTCATTCATGTTTATATTAGGAATACTTTCTATGGCAGTATTTGCTCTATTAATAGAGACATAAATCCTTTGCCAAAGACCCCCAAAATTACTATTGGCGCTCGTCCAAGTAAAAGTATGTAATGATTCCTGATCAGGTGGTGAAACAGGACCTTCTTTTAAGTTGTCAGATGCCCGCTCACCTACCTCCCACATGTTTCCTCCGTAATATGAACCAAAAGATAGTTGATTGTAAATGGCGTTTACTGCCGCTACAGCGTCCTCTGATGAAACATAAAAATTGGAAGGAGATAGAAAATCTTCCGGCGTTTCGTCTAGAAAATCACAAGATATTGCCAGCACACTTATTAGTAGTATTTTTATATATTTTTTCATAATCATATCTTTTTTAAAATCCTATGTTAAATCCTACATTAAATACCCTTGCCCTTGGGTAAGCACCATAGTCAATTCCTTGGTTAATAGGGTTTTGTCCTTGTGAATTTACTTCAGGGTCAAATCCTGTGTAGTTGGTAATTGTGAATAGATTCTGGGCGCTTACATATACTCTTAATTCCCGTAACCAATTTATTTTGCTAGCGGGTAAAGTATAACCCAATACCACATTTCTCAATCTTAGAAATGACCCATCTTCTACATTTTCATCTGTAACAAATCTTTCTTGTCCTCTTCGATCGGCTTTAGGCTCACTTCCATTGGGGTTCTCCGAGCTCCACCGATCTAGTACTCTTGTGTGGTTGTTATGCGTACCCCTTAGCGATTCCAATTCGTAAATTCTCAAAACATTTAAAACTTCGTTGCCTTGAACTCCTTGAAAAAATAATGAAAGATCAAAGTTTTTATAACTCAAGTTACTGTTAAAGCCATAAATAAAATCGGGAATCGCAGTACCTAATATAACTCGGTCATCAGGCGATAACTCTCCATCTCCATCAGTATCACTAAATCTTCTATCTCCTAACTCTTGAAAGCGTTGTGTAGGTCCATTATCAATATCTGCCTGAGTTCTGAAAAGGCCGTTAGTTTCATAGCCAAAGAAAGAGTTAACAGGTTCTCCTTCTTTTACAATAACCGCGGGACCAGGGGAATAAAAACCTGGAGCACCTGATTGAGGCCCAAAAAATTGATCTAGCTCACCTAAATCCAGTACCTCATTGCGATTAGTCGAAATATTTCCTTCAACAGACCATCTTAACTCACCCGTTAGTATATCTGCACCCGCTGAAAATTCCCAACCTATATTTTCTACACTACCAACATTTTGCAAAGAACTAGAGTATCCTGAGGTCCAGGGAATGGTAAGTTGCAATAGCAAATCTTCTGTCTTTTTCCTGTAATGATCCAATGTAAATCTAAGTCGGTTATCTATAAATCCTACATCCAAGCCTACGTCAAATTGAGTTGTGCTTTCCCATTTGAGGTCAGGATTTGCTACTCTATTTGGTGCAATACCTATTGCTTGTGAGCCGCCCAAAATATAGTTTGTATTTCCTAAAGATGCTTGTGAGCGATACAAAGGAATTTCCTGATTTCCGGTAATTCCATAACTTGTCCTTAATTTCAGGTCTGAAAAGAAATTCATCTCTTTAATAAAAGATTCTTCAGACATTCTCCAGGCAAAGGCACCTGAAGGGAAAAAGCCATATTTATTGTTTTCTCCAAATCTAGAAGATCCATCTACCCTGCCTGTTAAAGTAAATAAATACTTATCACTCAACACATAATTCACCCTACCAATGTATGATTGCAATGACCACTGATTAGCTCCTGTTGAAGGTGGCTGCACTACGGAAGCTGCTTCAATATTATTAAAACCTAAAATGTCATTTACAAAGCCTTCACCCCTACTTCGGGTAGTTTGGCGGTTTTCTCTTTGCATGGTATAACCCAATAAGGCAGTTAACCTATGATTTTGATTAAAATTTTTCTGATAGGTTAAAGTATTTTCATTGAGCCAGTTATAAACCTGGTTGGTTTGCACATCGGCAATGCCTCTAGGAAAAAAACCTCTGTATGTAGTACGAGGAATGTAGAGGTTTCTCTTTATATATTGAACATCTGCCCCAATAGTTACTTTTGCCGTAAGTCCTTCAATAATTTCATATTGCGCATAAAAATTTCCTAACCCCCTACCAATTAAGGTATTATTTGTTGTAGAAAGTGCTAAAGAAACAGGGTTATCCCTTCTAAAAACTGGACCTACTTGCTGCCAATCTACAAAATACGCTCCTTCTTCATCGAATACCGGCAAGTAAGGCGCTGCTGTTAAAGCATTATGCACAACCCCTGCACTACCTGTTCCACCATCATTCACCAAAACTTCTTCATTATCAATGTAGCTTAAATTAAGGCTATAGCCTAACCTAAATTTTGAAGATACATCTGTATCAAGATTAAAGCGAGTTGAATACCTTTGAAAATCTGACCCAATCACAATGCCCTCTTGTTTAAAATAGTTACCACTCACCATATACCGTGATTTCTCATTACCGCCAGTATAAGTTAGTTGTACGTTGTACATTGGTGCAGTTGTAAAAATTTCATCCTGCCAGTTAGTACCCCCATTTAAACTATCAACCAAACCATCTACATCAGGAAAAGGCGCTGCCCTGCCATCCGTAACAAATGCTTCATTGGCGAGTTCGGCATAATCTCTTAGATTCAATACAGGCATTGTTTTAATAATTTCCTGAACGCCAGTTGAAAAGTGAATGTCAAAATTGGATGTATTAGACTTGCCTCTTTTTGTAGTGATGATCACTACGCCATTGGCACCTCTTGCACCATAAATCGCAGTGGCAGAAGCATCTTTTAAAACTTCTATCGATGCTATATCATTAGGGTTTAAAGCTGCAAGTGGATTGGTTTTTATAACTTGGTTGTTGCCACTGCCGCTTCTACCGGTTGCTGTAATAGGTTGATTCATTATCGGATAGCCATCTATTACATATAGCGGCTCGTTATTCCCAGTAATAGAGTTCCCACCTCGTATCCTCACTGAAATTGCGCCACCAGGAGAGGCATCTGTCTGCGTAACCTGAACACCTGCAGCCCGACCTTGTAAGCCCTGCTCTAGTGATGTAGCTGCGAGTTTCTCTATCTCTTCCCCAGATACTGATGATATTGAACCAGTTAAATCACTTCTCTTTTGGCTACCATATCCGATTACTACTACTTCCTCCAACTGTTCTAAATCTTGCGTTAACTGAACGTCAACAATAGTACGGTTTCCAATTTCGACTTCTTTTGTCTGGTATCCAATAAAACTAAATTGTAATATATCCCCTTCGTTAGCAGGCAGTAAGTAACTTCCATTTAAATCGGAAACAGTACCTGTACTTGTACCCTTTATTAAAATGCTCACCCCCGGTAATGCTTCTCCATTTTCGACGGTGGTTACTTTTCCTTTAATAGTTATTTGTGAGACTTCTTCTTCAACAGCTGCTTTCTGTTTTAGAAAACCTGTATTCACATTGACATGGATGTTGTTATTAATTCGCTTAAATTTTAGCTTTTTCTCTCCGGCAATATATGTTAAAATTTCAAAAAGAGACTGGTTTTCAAATGCTAAACTAATTACGTCATCTTCATTGATAATCAAATGATTATAGGTGAATTCAATATCGGTTTTCTGACGAATCTGCTCAAAAGCTTTATGTAATGAGATGTTTTCTACTTTTACTGTCAGGTAAATATCTTCCATTTTTCTACCCTGACTTAGACCAGTTCCTGCATATAAAATTCCCCCTAGCAGGGATTGCATAAAAATCATTAATAACAAATGACTAGACATAATTATTATTTGTCGTAAGTTTTCCAATTTCATATCTTTAATGTTTAGGTTGGTAAATACTATCAACTTTTCCATTCAACTGCTTTCCGTAACCGACCAAAGTATGCAAAGCAATTAATGGGTCATTTTGCCAGTTCCCTTATTGTTAGAGAGCTGGCATTTTTTAAGGAGCTTTTAATTGTTCTTTCATAAATTAATCTTTAATGTATACACTGTTATTTTCAATTTTAAAACTAAAATTAGAAGTATAAGCGATTCCTTCTAATACCCTTTTCAAACTTTCATTTTGAAATCGCCCACTATAGATTCCTTGCATCTCAGTCTTCCCTTCAACTATTATCTGTACACCATACCATTTTTCTAATTCTTTAAAGATTTCAGAAAAAGTGGCCTTATTAAATATCAATTTTCCATCTTTCCATCCAATCACTTTTTCTAAATCAAGGCAGTTCCCTTTCTCTATCTCACCTGTAAGTTTATTGTACCTCACTAATTCTTGTGGGTGTAAGGTAAGCCTGTCTCCATGTTCGTCAGAAACTAATACCTTTCCAGTTACTACTGTAACTTCAATGATATCTTCGTTAGCAGGAGCATCGATATTGAATGACGTTCCCAAAACCTGGGTTTTCAAATTGGCAGTATGGATAACAAAGGGTTTTTCAGGATTTTCCGCTACCTCAAAAAATGCTTCTCCATCCAGATGTACTTCTCTTATAGGTTTATCTGAAAAATGAGTTGGGAACTTAATTCTGCTTTCTGCATTTAATTTTACTTCTGTTTTATCTTCTAAGATTAGCGATGCCTTTTTCCCTTTTGGGTAATACTTTTCTATAAATATATTTTTTTCAACTAATGACTCTTCCTGAGATAATGTATTAAAAATCAAATAGGCTACTCCAATTATGAATAAGGGTAATAATATAGCAGCTACTTTTCTGGCATTAAATTTTGTATGCTGTGGGAAGTCTACAAGCTTTTTATGAGTGTGTTCTTCTTTAAAAATTGTTTCAAACATGATCACGTATTCCTTTTCCAGTAGATCATTTTTTTTACTTGGTTGTAGGTTCTGTGCAATATATTTTGCTGTTAATAATTCTTGCTTTTTATCAGGATTATTTCTCAGCCATTTTTCCCAAAAATCTTTGGCTTCAAGATCGTTTTGCCTGACCCATCTCAGAAAAAGTTCGTCCTTTAAAAAATCTTCACTTGTATAAAATGTGTATTTCATAGGTTCTGTCTACAAAGAGAAATTTATACCCTCTGTTTATTACTAAGAGTACTAAGATTTCAGAACCGAACGATAGAATGTGTTTTTTTAGAAAAAAATTTGTAGAAGAGAAACTAAGAAAAGTAACCCAATAGGCAATAGGAAAAATTTATATTTAGATATTTTCTCTTTTATTGTATCTAAACCCCTATTTATAAGCATTCTAGCAGCATCATTACTAGACAATCCCATAATACATGCAATTTCTTCATGAGTGAAACCATCATAAAAATAATGTGTAATTGCCTGTTTCTGTTTAGAGGTTAGTTGATTGAGTTCTTTTTCAACATACTTTATTTTTTCCGACAAAGCTTCTCCTTCAATCAACTTAGTTTCCATAGGAATACTTACCGAAAAATCACTTTTATTAAAATCATTTTGGAAGAAAAGCTTTCTTGCTTTTACATTTTTCTTTTGAATAAGTCTGTGTATTGATTTATACAAGTACGATTTAATGGAGATAACTTTACCAAGATACTTTCTTTTCTTCTTTAAATAGATGAACAAATCCTGAATGCAGTCTTTTACAGTTTCTTTATCAGAAGTCAATTGACAACCAAATTGAAAAAGGATGCTAGCATGTACCCGATATATAAAACAAAGCGCATCATCACTTCCATTTTTAAAACTATCCCAAACCTGATGATCGGTCATTTTTTCAAAACGTGAATAATCGATGGAAATATTAGGAATGGATTTGTCTTTTTCCGGCTCATACTGGGAACTACGTTTGAATATTTCCATCTTTTTTCTAAATGTGAAATCCCAAAGGTATAAAAGCTATAAATATTTTCAAGTTTATATAAGATATAATGGTAAGAATCAATAGAGTCAAACTAAAAATGGATTG
>JBCDJE010000145.1:0-8334 GCA_038748185.1 Bacteroidota bacterium | reverse complement strand
TATAGCCACTGGAGAAAAAATACAAATCACCCAATCTGAAGATAATGCCATTTTTGCGAAATCTTATTTTCCCGAAGATGATAGATTTATTTTTACCAGCGATAGTGGTGGTAATGAAATTACACACATCTATATAAAAAGTCCTGACTCAGATACACCTAAAGACATTATTGAAGATGCTACTGCAAAAGCCAACTTTTATGGTTGGAGTACTGATAGAACACGTTTTTATTATGGTTCAAATGGCAGAGATCAAAGATTCTTTGATTTGTTTCAGGTCAAGGTAAATCAAAAGCAATCAGAAAAAGAGTTATACACATCTAAAATGGTTTATCAAAATGAAGTCGGGCTACAACCTTCATCAATTTCTAACAGTGGTAGGTATATTACACTTTCAGAACCCATTACAACTAATAACTCCAATATGTATTTATTAGATACTGAAACTGGAGAAAAGAAGTTGCTCTCACCACATGAAGGAGACATAAAATACAATGCACAATATTTCAGTTTAGATGACTCAAAACTCTTTTATCTTACTAATGAAGATAATGAGTTTATGTATTTAAAAAGTTATGACTTGGAAACAGGTAAAACCGGGGAAGTACAAAAAGAAGATTGGGATATTTCTTATGCATATCTTTCAAAAAATGGGAAATACCGTGTAGTAGCTATAAATAATGATGCAAAAACTGAAATAAAAATTTATAATGAACCAAAAGGGGAATGGGTACAATTACCAAGTTTGCCTGAAGGAGATATTACTTCTGTTAATATCTCAGATAGCGAAAAACTAATGGCTTTTTATGTGAGTAGTTCCAACTCACCTAAAAACCTTTTTGTGTATAATTTTGAAACTACCAATGTTACGCAATTAACCAATACCATGAATCCTGATATTAACCCTGATGATTTGGTAGCTGGAGAAGTAATAAGGTATAAGTCTTTTGATGGCATGGAAATTCCGGCAATTCTTTACAAGCCAAAAGGCTTACAAAAAGATGAAAAAGTACCTGCTATGCTCATGATACATGGTGGTCCCGGTGGACAAACTCGTCTCAGTTATACTTCAAGAATACAATACTATGTGAACCATGGGTATGTGATTTTAGCAGTAAATAACCGAGGTAGTTCAGGTTACGGCAAAACTTTTTTTGCTGCTGATGATAGAAAGCACGGACAAGATGATTTACAAGATTGTATAGAATCTAAAAAATACTTGGCTACACTTGACTATGTGGATACTACTAAAATTGGGATAATGGGAGGTAGCTATGGCGGTTACATGGTGATGGCTGCCCTCGCTTTTGCACCGGAAGAATTTGATATAGGAGTTAATTATTTTGGTGTAACCAATTGGTTAAGAACTTTAAACAGCATTCCGCCTTGGTGGGCTTCATTTAAAGAGGCATTGTACAAAGAAATGGGTGATCCTAAAGCCGACTCAGTAATGCTTTATAATAAATCTCCCCTATTCCATGCTGAGAAAATCACTAAGCCTTTTATTGTTTTGCAAGGCGCTAATGACCCAAGAGTACTCAAGGTGGAGTCTGATGAAATAGTAAGTGCAGCTGAGGCAAATGGTGTACCTGTAGAATATGTTATTTTTGATGATGAGGGACATGGATTTGTAAAGAAGGAAAATAATATAACTGCCTCAAAAAAAGTGTTGGAATTTTTAGATAAGTATTTAAAAGAAAAAGAAACTCCTGAAGCAATGTAGTAACGGGTTCAATAATTACAAAGAGCATTCATACTACGCATCATTGTTATGAATGCTTTTTTTTATCATATTTTAAAGGAATCTTACGGGACTAACGAACTTTCACAACCATCACAAACCGATATTTTTGTTGTTCTGTGAGACACAGAATAAGATTAAGTAGGGTATTTACGTAAGTCCTATCTTATTGAATTTTGATAGGGGATTATTCAATTCCTCACAAAAAGCCACTTTACAGCATGATATAAACCTAAACCAATGTAACCTAATACGCCAGGCTTCTTTTTTTCCTTTAACGTAACAGAAATAGTAGCATACTCGGAAAGGTGTTCAATTCTTTTAAGTTTTCCCTTAAATAAGTCAATTGTTTCATTAATCCTTTCTAATTCTTTTTCTACCAGCAAGGCAGCTTTAACGTCTTCTGCTTTTGCCAATAATTCCAAGTAACGTTTTCTAGCTTGTTCAGCATTCTCCAATCTTATTTGGAAATCTAAATACCGTTCTGTAACATCTTCCCCTGCTAAATTTTTATATACTACTCTCCCCAGTTTACTTATTTCTGTGATTGCCTCATTCATTTTAGCGCCTTTTACTCTAATTAATGCTTCAGTGGTTCCTGATCGGTTGATATATCCTTCATACTTTTCAGCTATCTTCATAATTGCTGCATTAACAGTATCAACATTTTCTACCACCAAGGTCAAATTCGCAGAAGGAATAATTTTTCTGTTCTTTATCTGTGATTCACTTTCAAATACGCCTCCTCTTTCTGACCCGTTTAGTTCAAAACCTTGATCGCTTGGGATAGGTTGATAACTCTGTGAACAACTTGAAAGAACAACCATAGAAATAGTAAAGCAAAAAAGTATTACCAACAGATTTTTCATTTCAAATTTTTTACAAGGAAAAAGAGGACTGACGATCTCAATTTTATAAAAGAAATGCTATGCCTTAAGCGACAAAAACCATTCATAGATTTTATAAAATATTATTCTTCAATTTGTGATTCTAACTTCTCGATTTGCTCTGCTAAGTTCTCCCATTCACTATTTTTCTGTTCTAAAGCTGTTTTTTTCTTTTCGTATACTTCATTAACCTCCGCCAATTTATAAGCATCTCCATATACAGAAGGCTTTGCCATTTCATCTTCTTTTGCTGCAATATTAGTTTCTAAAGCTTCAATTTCTGTTTCTGCCTTTTCCAATTGTTTTTGCAAGCCTTTTAGTTCTTTTTTTAACTTGGCTTGCTCATCCTGTGATAGCTGCTTTTTTGGCTTTTTCTTAGGTTTCTCATTTTTAGAAGGCGTAGCATTTACTACGCTTTGTTGTTGTTTTTCAAGTTTTTCAGTATACCATCTGTTAAATTCTGCATAAGTTCCCGGATATTCCTTTACAATATGGGCTTCCACATACCAGATTTTATTAGCAGTTTTTGAGATAAAATGCCTGTCATGTGATACAATCAGATAACTCCCTGCATATTGCTGTAAGGCTTGGATGAGAATATTGACCGATTGTATATCGAGATGGTTGGTAGGTTCATCAAGCAACAAAAAATTAGCTTGAGAGATCAATGTTTTAGAAAGTGCTACACGTGATTTTTCTCCACCTGATAGTACTTTTATTTTCTTAAAAACATCGTCGCCAGTAAAAAGAAAACAACCCAAAATACTCCGCAATTCTGTTTCAGTTTTCTCTGCGCCCGATTCTTTCAATTCTTGTAAAATCTCATTTTCTACATGGAGCGCTTCTAACTGGTGTTGGGCGTAAAAGCTTTTAATCACGTTATAACCTGGTTCACGAAGTCCGTCAAATTTTTCAGTTCCTGCAATAATGCGTAGTAGTGTCGATTTACCTTTCCCGTTAGCGCCAATAAAAGCGATTTTATCGCCACGCTCAATCATCAAACTCGTATCTTTAATCACCAAATTATCTCCATAAGATTTAGATACGTCTTTCAATGTGGTAATAATCTTTCCTGGTTGTTGGTTAAAGGTAAAGCGAATATCCAAATCAATATTTTCATCTATCACATCATCGACTTTATCCAGCTTATCTAACATTTTTACTTTAGACTGCACTTGCCTCGCCTTAGTAGCTTTAGACCTAAAGCGCTCAATAAATCGCTCAGTTTGTTTGATCTGCTGTTGCTGATTTTTAAAAGCATTGCGCTGTATTTCATTTCGCAATTCTTTTTCTTCTAGGTAAAAAGTATAATTCCCCGAATATAAGTTGAGTTTCCCTCCCGATACTTCTACAATAATATTTACTGCCCTATCTAAAAACTCCCTATCGTGAGATACGATAATAACCGCTCCTTCATAATTATTCAAATAAGATTCCAGCCACTGTATCGAAGGTAAATCGAGGTGGTTAGTCGGCTCATCTAGCATGAGTACCGAGGGTTTTTGCAGTAGTAATTTAGCGAGCATTACGCGCATGCGCCAACCACCAGAAAAAGTCCTAAGTGGTTTATTTAATTCTTCTGTCTTAAAACCCAACCCTTCCAGTATTTCTTCTGCTTTTGAATGGATGCTATATCCATCGAGCAAAGCAAAATGTTCTTGCAAATGTGCCAATTTATCAACCAACTTATCATTGTAGTCTGTCTCCATTTGGTGGAGTACTTTATCGATCTGCTTTTGTATTTCCAATTGTTTTTCAAAACCTTGTAAGGCTACGTTCAGAATACTATCTTCAGATAGATAAGAAAGCTGGTCTTGGTTGAGAAAACCAATAGTGGTTTCTTTACTTTTTGAAATAGTTCCTCCATCTAGGGTAAGGTCTCCATTGATCAATTTTAGTAATGTGGTTTTTCCGGTACCATTTAGTCCAATAAGCCCAATACGATTTTTAGGTTTGATGTGTAATGAAGCTTCATCGTACAAAGTACGACTACCATAGTGAAAGGAAATATCTTGTATATCGAGCATGAAATGAATTTCAAAATTTTACATAGCTATGAATTGCTGCAAAGTTCACAAAAAATAGGAGAATGAAAAAGAAGCAGCAGATTTGAGGAAGAAAGGTCAACAGCTATCTATTTTCTTAACCTCTGAAGAATGGACAATACTTTATTTTTTTTGTAAATACTTTCTCAATCGTAGATAAATAGCCTATTATTAGTTGTTTTCAACCTGCAAAGATGATGAGTAATTCAGGTCAATCAAATACACGAACTTTTTACGGTTGCATAAAACTTCAATTCATGATAACAATGGATAAATCGACTATTTTTTTACTTTTATCTCTAATACCTGTTTTTTTCTCTTGTAAAGAAGATGAATTAGCACTAGACCCAGAAACTGTTTCTTTAGTTCAAACACTTGAAGAAGACTTAGTGCCACTAACTCAAGACCCGTTAAATTGGAGCAATGAAGCACTTCAATTCTTGGATCCTATAGCCAATAAATCTATTATAGCATTAGGGGAAGCAACCCATGGAACAGCTGAGTTCTTCGAAGCCAAGCATAGAATTTTTCAATATCTGGTAGAAAATCACGATTATAAAGTATTTGCTTTTGAAGCTGACTTTGGCGAATCATTATTCATCAATGAAGCAGTACAAACAGGCGATAAAAGTAAAATTGAAAGCTTGATGAAAGATAAAATGCATTTTTGGACTTGGAAGACTGAGGAAGTAAAAGCATTATTAGAGTGGATGTGCGATTATAATATTGGTAAAGCTGATGAAGATAAAGTACAGTACGTTGGGATTGATTGCCAGTACAATACCTTTCATCCTACTATGCTAAAAGATTATTTACAGGTTACAAATACGTCTCTTTACAGTGAAGTAATAAATATACTAGATGAAGCTCAAAGTGCTACTGGTAATCGATTCCAAGGATATACTGATGAAACATTTAATGATTTAAAAGCACAGTTAGTCACACTTCAAGATTCATTGGCTATTTATAAGGATAAATTAATTAATAACAGTTCAGAAAAAGCATATCTTCTTAATACGAGAATTCTAAGAGTGATTATCCAGGTTATAGAGGTAAATTATTATCGTAACTTTTCTACAAACAACCGCGATTTATATATGGCCGAGAATACAGTTTGGTATCAGGAATATTATAATGGAAAAAAGATAGTATTATGGGCACACAATGCGCATATTGCTAATAATGAGTATTTTGGAACCGGTTCAATAGGATATCATATCAGTAAGGATAAAGTAGATGAATATATAACTGTAGCTTTTCTTTTTTCGAAGGGTTCATTTACAGCTGTTGGAAGATCAGGAGATGATTTCACTGGATTGGGAAATCATATTATAAATGATGAACCCTTAGCCAATTCAATTAATAACATCTTTGCTAATGTAAATCAGTCAGTCTTCACAACGAAAGTCGAAAATCTTCAAAAACATAATGAGTGGCAAAAAGCATTCAGTAATAATCTAAGATACTTGCAAATTGGCGCTGTATTTAACAATCAACCTCATGATTATTACAGTACTTTCAGACCCAGCTTATTTGATTATATCATCTATTTTGATAATACAACTGCCTCTAAATTGCTATAATCCTTTTTAAGTGCTTTAAAGATTAGTTTAAACCCATTATAAAAAAAGACCTCCAAGAATTTGGAGGTCTTTTCAAAATATTTCTCTCAATTAGTAGCAAAAAACATATTGATAATCAATGACTTATTGAACATTAAATTTAATTAAAAGAGGGCTCAACATGACGTAGTCTGCATGACGATGGGTCGGTTTTTTGCGCTTGCTTATGTCGGGCTCAAGTTAATTTAAATTTTAAAGTCCTGAAAGTGTCTGTATTTCGTTTTCAGTCAAAGGATAATTATAAATTTTAACCTCATCTACAACGCCACTAAAAGGTGCACAAAAACCTGTTGAACAAAGTGCATCACCAATAAAAAACGGTTGAACTGATTCCCTCATATAGATCCCACAAATATTCCCAATTTTATCATCCGCTATATCTTTTTGCACTCCGTCAATATACAGTTTAAAACCTGAAGAAGAAAAGTTTCCGTCCCAAGTTCCTACAACATGATACCAAGTATTTATGCTTATATCTCCAACTGATGATAATCGCCCTACTCTATCATTTCCGTCAGTAATATATGCAACGTTTAATTTTCCATCATTTAAGACCCTGAAGTTAAAACCTATTCTCTCATTACAATCGCCTGGTGCTCCAGTTCCATTGTAGTTGGATATAATAGTCCTACTACTACTTAGATTTGAAACATAAATCCAGGCAGCAAATGAAGCCCCTGCTTTCAAATTGTCATCTATAAGGTTAGATGTTTCTACACGATCGTTAACCCCATCAAAACTGAGCGCGCTGTTAGCCACAGCATTTCTATCAGGTACTGCTGTAGGTCCATTTAAAGCCCCATTGAACCCACCTATATCGCCTTCATCTATTGCCGATCCGTTATCTAATGTATAAGATGCCACTAAACTCTTTTCAAGAACTGAAATATATTCATTTCGTTGTATGATATCTGACTGGAATTCATTCGACACACGTAAAGTAACATCATATATACCTGAAGTAGCATAGGTGACCTGTGGGTTTTGTTCAGTTGATGTCGCTGGATTCCCTCCTTCAAATGTCCATTCCCAGCTCGTGGGCTCTCCTGCTGAATTATCATTAAAGGTAATTGCATTATTTTCAGTAACTGAAGTGTTTGTAGGAAGAAAACTAGCAACTACTTTATCTAAAATAGTTACATATCCGGCTTTTTCCAATGTATCTGAACTAACTCTATTTCTTACGATTAATCTTACATTATAAGTGCCAGGGCTTTGGTAAGATACCATAGGGTTTTGTTCTGTAGATGTTTCCGGATCACCTCCCTCAAAATTCCATTCCCAACTTGTGGGCTCACCTATGGAATTATCCTCAAAACTCATAAACTCTCGCTCTACTATACGGGTAGTATCTGCTTCAAATTGAGCTGCTACTTGTTGAAACACATTGATATAATTTGTTTTTTCTTCCGTTTTTTGCTCATTCCCTTTTGTTATTTTCAGACTAACATTGTAATTGCCAGCAGTTGCATAAGTTACGGTGGGGTTTTGTTCTGTAGAGCTTTCTGGTGTGCCTCCTTCAAATGTCCAATCCCAACTTGTTGGTTCTCCTGTTGAATTATCTGTAAATTTCACTTCCCTACCTTCCAAAACAAAAGTAGTATCTGCTTCAAACTGTGCTTCAAATGCTGAACGTACTGTAATAAAATCTTCCTTTAACAAAGAATCCGCATGTACATCATTCGAAGATTTTAATTGAACATTATAGATACCCGGAGTTGCATAGGTTATTGTTGGGTTTTGTTCTGTAGAAGTGGCAGGTGTACCTCCTTCAAAAAACCATTGCCAATTCGTTGGATTACCAGTTGATTCATCATTAAAAGTAATTGTACTTCCTTCTATAATGGTTGGTGAGCTATTAGCATTTACGGTAAATGCGGTTTTTATTTTTTCTGCCACCTCAATGTAATTTTCTTTTTCTAATGTTATTTCTTCGCCCTCTTTCATTATTGTAAGGCTTACTGAGTAAGTTCCAGGTATATCATAAGTAATTATTGGATTCTGTTCAGTAGAAGTTGCGGGGGTGCCGCCTTCAAAAG
>JBCDJE010000144.1:0-8374 GCA_038748185.1 Bacteroidota bacterium | reverse complement strand
AGGCGATTTCTTACATAAGCTTTCTATCCTTATATTTTAATTAAACTAAGATGCACGGTATATATCTCACCCAAGAAAGCATCTTGCTTACAGCTAATTTTCTGAAATTGATACAATTGAAAAATACATTTCAATTCAACAATTCATACAACTTAGTCTCTAGCTAATTAATACTAGTTCAGTAAAATAAACTGTCCACTAGTAGTTTCTACTTTTGCCGAGGTGTGGAAATTTACGGTGATTTCATAAAAATAAGTACCTGATCCAAGACGATAACCACCAGGACTTTTTCCATTCCATTGAAGTATTTTTTCTTCGCTTTGCCCTCTTGTAAAATCGCCACTTATTTCTTGTACAATATTTCCTTTTACATCTAGTAAACTTATAGCCACTGAAAACCCTGTTTCATCACTTTCTACCGGAAAAGAGAAGTTAACTGAATCGAAAGAAGGATTTGGATGTACAATTAAATTCTCAATTACAGAAAGTAATCCATCGGTGACTGTAAAAAATAAACCTGTTTCAGCTTTATTACCACTATTATCCCATACCTCAAAGCTCAAAAAATGTAAGCCGGGACTGAGTTTAGGAATCTCAAATTTTATCTGACCAGACTGATAGGAGTCTAAGTCATTTTCATAGTAATTATTTAGTGTGTACATTGTTGAGGCTTCATCATCAACTATCAATTTAATCGCTTTTGCTTCTCCAACCGTACTGATACCACTGGCATCGGATAACTGAGCATAGAAAACTGGCTCTATTCCGGTTTCATCTCCAGGTTTAAAATCAGGGTGATCGAGGTAAATAGAAACTTCGGGCGGAGTATTATCAAAAACAGAATCTATTGGTTCACTTGATACTGCTAATAATTTATAGCCTGCTGCATCTTTATAATCGGTTATATGGCTGGCGTAAAAACTAAGTTTCAACGCTTCATCTTGCAAATCGATATTAGTAGGCACTACAAAATCAATTTCAAAATTTCCAGCCTTAATACTTGCAATTCCTTTATAGAGTATTGTTTCGCGATTATAATAAGTCATTTGTGTGTTTTCTCCTTCATTGCCAAGCGTTTGTTTCTTTACTGCCGCAGCATATACTATTGTTTCCAAGGTGCCTGCAAAGTTTTTTTCGACCTTGCCTGCCTTTTCACCAATGTATCCGGTAATGGTAATTTTTTCGCCACTTTTTACTTTTGCCTCATCAGCAAGTGGCTTTCCATTCAGATATTCTGTAAACACATTTAATGTGGGGTAAGCCAGTCGCATAGAAGGATCTCCTAATAATGAAAAGTTTCGATTAAGTGTACCTGAAACACTTTTGTTTTTAGTTAATCTAACTATGTCTCCTAAGCGCGGCATTTCTCCATCAATAGGTTCAAAGGCTGCTTCGTAAAATGCTTGGCTTAATTTAAAGTTAGTGGATGCCACAACAGGTCGGGTCGTAGTTAATAGACCAATAGGTCCACCTAGAGGATTCATTAGTGCCAGCTCTGCACCTGATCTTCTTTTCCAATCGTCGAACCTGCCATATTCACAAGTAGCTGTTACAAAAACAGGCATATTGTTTAAGTTTCGCCAATTCATAGCCTGCCCATTGGTTAACACTTTTTCATTGGTCCATCCTGATTCTGCTCCATGCCCAATGTAATCGATTATCAATTTCCCTTCTTCTATAAATTCATCTAACATTCTTTTTGCTTCAGGACTGGTTTTGCTACTACCTACTTTTTCTACAGGAAAAGCATCTACAAAAAGCCTGTCAGGTGTGTAAAGAGGATATCCTTCTTCTAATTCTGTCGCCAAAAAGTCAGAACGAAGTTGGTGCTTGTTTTCATCTCCATTATCTGCTACAAAACCTGTTTGCAAACGCCACCTACCCATACTTTCAGGAGTTTGGTAATGCATAAGTTTATTTACTACTATCTTAGCTTCTTCCTTATTTCTTATAGGTAACCTGCCAATCCCAATATCGAGGTCGTGCACATCGCCACGAACCGAATTGACTTCTGCCCATTCACCTTCTTGGGGTTCCATAAAGCCAAAGTAATCATCTGAAGCATAACTATGTACTGTGTGTAAAGCATCTCTCGACTCATAAATGGGAATTAAATTTTCCGCTTTACTTTCAATCCCTTTATAGTCGTAAGATGTGTCGCCAAATAAAAGTACATACTTGAGTTTTTGCTTATTACTATTACGCGTGTAAAGCATGCGAATGAAGTCTCGAATGCTGCTAACATCTCCTCTACCTGATGAAAATTCGTTATAAATTTCCTCTAATCGCACTACTAAAACTGACAACCCATCTACGTTTTCTCTAAAATTTGCAAGCAAAGTTACCTCAGATGTTAGAGAGTCAGGAGTAATAATTAATAGTGTTTTTGGACTAAGATGATGAAGGTTTTGATTATTGATTTTACCAACTATCTCAGGTTTACTAGCTTGTTCTGGTAAAAAAGTGATATATTCTTGTAACGCTGATACATCTTCTACAAAAAATGTATTTTCAGTTTCGTACTGAAGCGACATATTTACGGGCTTTTCCGGTTGGCTAATATTCCAAACCAATGCTTCTTTAGGTAATTGTGACACTCGATAAGTATTTATCTCATTCGCTTTGCTATTTAAAGACCTAAACTGAAATGCTTCCCCTTTCCAAGCTAACGCTGATTCATATTGTATAGCAAAATAGTCGAGATATGCTTCCGTATCTTCACCTTGACTTTTGAGCGCTATACCAACTTCTATTAGGCTATCGGTTAAAAACTCCATAGCACTAAAAAATTTGTACCATGCTGCTACTTTACCTTTTTCACCAAAAGCGGCTCTTGGTACTTTTTCAATAGTAACTTCTCCTAACACTTGCCTGTTGAGCGATATATCGAAGCTTATATCTGTAGTTTCGCGATTCATGGGTTGCACCAATAATTTTATTGCTGCTTCTGAACTTGGCAAGTATTTATCTAATTTGAAATTTAGAACTGGAGCTTCTTCGAGTGATAGTTTTTCTCCAAACCACTCTCTTCCCGAACTTAATAAATTAAATGCTTCTTTCTCATGATAGTGGTAATAGTCAAAAGTATGAATCGCAGTGGTAAGATCGCTTAATGGTAAAGCTTCTTTATTATCTACCTTTTCACTTTTCTCTCTATCTACCCTAATAAAGTAATAATTAGCATTTGTGTACAGATTAACCTCTTCCAAAAACATTTCCCTTTCTGTATCAAAATATACCTTGTCAGGCCCTTGTGCATAAAATAAGATGTAATCATCTTTATCGAACTGCTTACTATTATCAGGATTATAAACCCAAACACTATTTTCTAAAAGATCATCATAACGTTGAACATCATTTGCTTGAGGAAGCATTCCACCAGGATTTCCAAAAACTTGAACTTTGCTAGGGTTCAAGTTTTCAGGTGAGATACCTATCTCTTGAAAAAAACCAAAATCAAGTTTATAGATACCCGATTCATTAATCTTTATTTTGTAAAAATCACCTTTTGCTAGTATTGATTTTTTAGCAAATTCTTGTCCTTGTAGTTCAAATGAAAACGCCAGTAAAAATAAAAATAGTAATTGATGCTTCATCCGTTTACACAAATAAGGTAATTTACAAATATTGTTGTACTTATGTGGAGAGACGAAAATATCGTATTACTAAAAGATAAATTATTTAAGAATAAAATGTGAACAGCTTAATTTTATATTTTGAAGCTATATGATTCTACTTAAAACGTCTTTTTAATCACTATTTTTAGCATATGCTCTACCACTTATAGCTCTTCAAGTAATTCTTACCGGGTAATGCCTTACCGGGTAACGCTTTACCAAGTAATTTCATAAAAATCCAATATTTTTATAGTAGAAGCTAGTTGCTTTTATGTGATTCAGAAAGTTTCTGATAAACCTTTTACAAGGGGCTAAGTGTAATTTTAGGATAGCTTGAATTTCAATTACCAGACACTAAGAGAATTATTTACTTAACATTACACCTTATAAAATCATCAAGAACCTTTGCCTAATTATTCTTCATCTGTTCTAAATCTAATTTTAAAAGCCCCTTTAGATACATCAACATATTTCGATTCATCTTTAAAACTTCCAAAGCCAGTACCAGTTAAAAAGAGACGGCCAGAAAATTCTCCCACTATGAACTTGTCTTCAATATTGGTAATGATAACTTGAACATTCTCTGCTGAGGATCCCATAAAAGAACAGCCTTGATCCAACCCTTGACAGCGATCATCGTTAATTTTTATAACATCATTATCATACCATGAAACACTTGCCTCTGCTTCTGAAGCCGTGTAGGGTAAAGTAAGGTTTAAAATATCTAAACCGCTTAATCTTATCTGCCAATATCCATCAGCAATACCTTGATTACTTTCGTATGCCTCTAGCCAAGTTTGTTTCGCTTTTAAAAAATATGTGTTGGAAGTATTTACATTTTCTAAATCTATTTGTGGCAAATTTGATAATTCTCCATTTACCTCTCCTTGTATAAAGGTTGAAAAGTTTGAAACAGGGTCTACGACCTCTGAGTTGCATGATAATAACAGTAACAGTACAAAGTATTTAATTAAGTTCTTCATTGTTTTTATAGTTTTCTTTTTATGAAGAGAAATAGCAGTTGATATAACCGGCAATATTTTCGTCATGCACCTACAAGAAGATACATAATAATACAGCACTTTTATGCATACTAAAACTTTTAAACGATACGAAAACTACCGCTGTATTGCTGCGTAAGACTTTATCAATTTGGTTCTGTACAAATGGCCTTTGGAAGATAAAAGTACAATGTATATTCCTGCATTTACATCGGTCAAATCAATTGTATTTTTTTCTACTATCCCCTTTTTTATTTGCCCTCCAGACAATGAGAACAATTTAAATATCCATTTCTCTTTTTGTAAGGCTTTAGGCAATTCTAAGTTTACATAGTCTGTAGTGGGATTGGGAAAAAGCTTTATCTTTCCAAAACTATCATTATTGGGTAAGCTAGTTACCAGCTTATCTATTTCTTTTTGAGTAATCCCATACACAAAACCTTTCTCATTGATTGCTACTAGTTTAACTTGTGAACCGATTTTGATTTCTGTGTTTGCAAGTTTATCGGTTAACTTATAGGTACTCACATTAGAGGTGGTTTTATCTAGCATTCTCCAAGAAGATGCTTCATCTGTTTTAAACCAAACTTCAACACTATCTTCATTATGCTTCGCCTCCCAATTTACTGCATAGTTATCCTCTTCATCAATAGAAGTTATTTTAATCGCTTCAAGGTCTTGCTTATATTGTTTAAATACCCATTTGGGTAATAATGGATCAACAAAGGCAGTATCTTTAGCACTTTCATGACAAGATATCCCTAACCTTATATCACAAGGGAAATAGTACTCAGTATACAAATATCTTTGATGTTGGTCAATAAGCGCTTCAATTTCACTTTTAGGCAAATCAATTATTTCATTACCAAAAGAGTGGGTGGCGTAGGTTTCAAAACCCTCAGCTTCTAGCTTACTGTAAAACGACCTAACTGCTTCATCGGCTGTATCATCTCTGTGGTGGAATGCCCAAATGGGTATTGCATCGTATACGCCCTGCTCTATCGCTTCTAATGGTGCATCATCAACTCCCGCACTATTAAAAGGAATAAGGGCTGCAAAACGGTCTTTTAAGAGGGAAGGCATAACCAAACTCCCTATTCCACCCATAGAATGTCCTGTGAGATAAATGCGATTAGGGTCAATATTTTCTTCCTCTAATAGCTTATCGATCAATTTTTCAATTAATACTAAGGATCCTGATGTTTCCCAATTTTGATATTCTTCTCTTGTCCATAGAGAATTATAGATATGTGGGGCCACTACATAGCTTGGATGCTCTTCTTGGATGGATGGGTTTAGCCAACCTAGCGCATATTTATTGGCTAGCCTTAGGAAGTTTTCTTGATCACTGGCAAAATTTAATGCTCCGTGTAAAGCGACAACAAGTGGAAGTTTTTCTCCATCATTCTGATTCGGAGGAGTAAAAAGCCGGTAAGGAATGACATCATTACCTACCTCAATTTCAAATGTTTTAAATTCTTTTGGTATTGCATTGATCAATTCTTCTGGAAAAAAAGTTCTTTCCTCTGCGTAAGCGAATCCTTCACTATTGAAAATAATTACTTTAACCTCAGAGCTTTGAGTAATTTCCGTATCTGCTACTTCTGCACTTAAATCATAAGTACCCTTTTCAGAGATGGAAGTACCAAGTAATCTCCATGTATTAAACGACTTAAACCATATTTCAATCCTATCTCCGGTATTTTTCGCCCCCCAAGTTAATTCATTATTAGCATTTATAGACACACTTTTTAAAGCTGTTGGGTCTTGCTTATATTGTTTAAATACCCATTTAGGAAATAAGGGATCAGCAAATGCTGTATCTTTCGTAATTATATGGCAATCAGTTTCAATTGTACCACCACAAGGGAAGGAATATTCTGTATATAAATAGCGTTGGTGCCGGTCAATAAGTGTCTCTATTTCTTTCTTGGATAAATTAATGCTTTCATTACCAAAAAAATGGGTAGCATGTGTTTCAAAACCTGATGCTTCAAGTTTATTATAAAAAGACCTGATATCTTCGTCAACCCCACCACCACGCATGTGAAATGTCCAGATGGGCAAATGATCGTATACATTATTATCTATGGCTTCTAATGCTCCTACCACACCTGCACTATTAAAAGGAATAAGGGCTGCAAAACGATTTTTTAGAAAAGTAGGTACTACTAAACTTCCCACCCCACCCATAGAATGACCGGTTAAATAAATGCGATTTAGATCAATATTTTCTTCTTTCAATAGCTTATTAATTAGTTGTTCGACCAATGAAAGTGCCCCATCTGTCACCCAATCACCATATTTCTCATTTTTATTGGTTGATAAATCATCGTAAATGTGCGGAGCCACTACATAACATGGGTAGTCTTTTTGAATAGCTGGAGACAGCCAACCTAATGCATATTTCCCAGCTGCTCTTAAGAAATTTTCTTTACTTGAAACAAAGTTTTCTAAACCATGCAGGGCAACTACAAGTGGAAGTTTTTCTCCATCATTCTGATTCTGAGGAGTAAAAAGCCGATAAGGAATGACATCAGTTCCTATAGTAATTTCATTATTCTTAAAATCTGCGGGTATCTCAAAAGTAGATTTTATTGGAAAGAAAGCCCGATCTTCTCCATACACGAAACCTTCATTATTAATAACTACTAGTTTAATTTGAGAATTGGTTGATACTTCATTTTCATTTAGCCCAACAGTTAAATCATAAGCTTTGGCATCAGAAGTGGTTGTATCTAATAGTTCCCATGAAGTTTCTTCATCAGCTTTAAACCAGATTTCGATTTTATTGCCTGCATATTTCGCTTTCCAATTTATACGCTTATGGTTCGGGGTAATAGCTGTAATCTGTATAGCTTCGGGATCAACTTTATACTGTTTAAAAATCCATTTTTGAAATAGTTCATCTCGTAAAATGCTATCCATAGAACTTGTATGGCAAAAGAATCTATCACCTTTACAACTATAATTGTATTCTGTATAAAAATATCTTTGGTGTTGGTTTATCAGATTTTCAATGGCATTTTCAGATAAGTTGTTGATTTTATCTCCAGATGTATGTGTGGCATAGGTTTCTAATCCCGATGTATTGAGTTTTTCGAAAATATTTCTTATTTCTGAATTTCCTGTATCAGATCTGTGATGGACAGCCCAAATAGACATATTATTGTATATGCCTTTATCAATTTCAGGACAGACTAGCTGACATCCCCCAGCAGAGTTCATAGGTGCTAATGCCGCAAAATGTTTGAGGTATTTTGGTGCCATAAAAGTACCTATCCCCCCGAATGAATGACCTGTTAGATAAATACGATTAGGATCGATATTTTCTATGTTTAATAATTTTTTAATAAGCTCGTCTAACATTATCACAGAGTTTTCATCGGACCAGTTATCATATCCTGATTTTCGCTGTAAAGAGTTGTATAAGTGAGGCGCTACCACATAACAAGGATTTTTTTCCTGTATATCAGGTGTTAACCAACCTAATGCCCCATAACCAGCAAATTGAAGAAAACCATCTCTTCCTCCAATATTTTCTGCTCCATGTAGGGCAATTATAAGTGGGAGTTTCTGATTTTTATCTTGACCCTCAGGAGTAAACTGCCGATAGACGATGGTATCTTCCCCTATCATAAACTCATTTTCTTTGAATGCTTTGGGAATAATGGCAGGCGTAAATTGTGCAAGCGAGACATGACATAAAAAAGAGAGTAGCATTCCTGTAGTCACTCTGAAAATTTTATCCATTCT
>JBCDJE010000143.1:0-8413 GCA_038748185.1 Bacteroidota bacterium | reverse complement strand
GAACTTCACCTCCTTTAGCAAGTCTAATAGAGCATACTCTTCCCGAAATAAAAAAGGCAATAAGGCTATATTAGACTTGCTAAAGGAGGTGAAGTTCTGGCATAGTGCTCTTCTTTATAAATTGAAGCTACCTGAAATATACTATCTTTTTTTTGATGGAAATGGTCAAAAGTGAGTTCATCCCAAACATGCATGGCTATTAAGAGTGATCCTGCTATTCCTAATGATAAGCCAGTAATATTGATAAAGCTGAAAAGTTTTTTTCTCCACAAATTCCGCCAAGCAATTTTGAAATAGTTTTGTAACATGATTGTAAGATTTTTAGATACAAAATACTTTTTCGCCTACTCACTCCGTAAACTATCTACAGGATTCTTTAAAGCCGCTTTAATGCTTTGTCCGCTGATAGCTGAACCAACCACTAAAGCAATTACCAAAGCGGGAAATATAAACAACCACCATTCTATTTCTATGTGGTAGGCAAATTGTTGTAGCCACTCCATCATGAAGTAATTGGCAATAGGAATTGCAATTAAAAAAGCAATACTCATCATTTGGATGTATTCTTTGGAAAGCAGTACTAATATACTTGATACTGAAGCACCTAAAACTTTTCGAATGCCTATTTCCTTGTTTTTAAGCAAAATTGTATAGGTGATCATACCAATCAGCCCAAGGCAGGCGATGAGTACTGAAAGTAGGGAGAAAGCGAGTAGTAACTGACTGTAAAATTGCTCTTGTTGGTACTGCCGATTGTAAAAATCATCTAAAAAGAAAAAGTCAAAGGAGTTTCCCGGAAAAGCTTGCTCCCATATTGTTCGTATTTGATCCAGTGTATGATCCATATTTTGAGAATTAAGCTGCACTGTAAACATCTCCCATGTAGCCACACGATGAACAAATACGATAGGTTCTAATGCTTTTTGCAAAGATTCTTGGTGGTAATTAGATACTACGCCTACAATAGTTCCAACATTGGGTTGTATATCTAAAGGGGCATATATCTTTACACCGATGGCATCTTCAGGTTTGGTAAATCCAAGTACTTTTGCAGAAGCTTCATTGATAATGACCTCTCCATTTCTAAACCCTTGTTCGGAGAAATTTCTGCCTGTTATCAAATCGATACCATATGTATCCCAAAAATTTCGGTCAATAGCTGTGCAGTTTTGTGTTGTATGTTCATCGGTAGCGGCTAAACCGATATAACCCGGTGTCCACGTTATTTCATTTCCTGGTACCTGGCCTGATTCAGTAATATTTGTTACACCAGTTAATTCTTTTAACAGATTTTTAAAAGAGATCGCTTTAGGAATGTAAGTATCATATCGGTTTTTTCCTTCTTCTGTTTCGATAATGGAAGGCGGTTTTATAATCAGTTTTTGTTTGAGGTTAAAGCCAAGTGGTTGCTTTTTCATGAAATGGACTTGGTAAAAGACAACAAAAGTAGCTATAAGCATGACGATACTAATAGCAAGCTGCAGGCTTACTAGCGCTTTTCTCAAAACTTTGCCTTTGCCTGTTTTACTACCTTTTCCTCTTAAAATACTTACCGGTTTGAAAGAAGCCAATACCATTGCCGGATAAAATCCCGATAGAAGTGTGCCTAAAATGGTAAGGCAAGAAAGCCAAAATACGATTTCCAAAAAGTTGTAGTAAAGAAAAGTGTGCGTACTTGGAAAAATTATGCTGATCAATTGAATAACCAACAAAGAGATGATTATACTGATCAGGTTCAATATGAAAGCTTCTGCTAGAAATTGCCACACCAAGCTCTTTTTAGAGGCACCCACTACTTTTTTTATTCCCACTTCTGTCGATCGGGTGGTGGCTTTTGCCGTTGAGAGGTTTATGTAATTCATCCAGGCGATTAGCAAAACGAATATACCAGTAAGCAGTAGAATTTGAATAAACTGAGGATTTCCACCGAGACTGGCTTCATTCGATAAATCAGCATACAAATGAATATCTGCAATAGGTTGTAAGTATAAATTTTCATCGACACCCATGGGGTAAATAATCTCTCCCAGATTTTTATCGATGAGTTGTTTTAATTTTTTTTCTAAGGCAATAGCATCGTAATTCTCCGCTAAAAGGACATAGGTATAGAATGCATAATTTTCCCAGGAAGTAGTAAAATCAGGGTGATTTCCTAACGAACTTTTAGAGAAGAGTATATCGAAATGAATATGCGAATTCGTCGGCAGATTTTCAAAAACGCCTTTTACAGTTCCTACATAAAAATTCCCCGATGAGTCGTTTAATTTTAATTCTTTGCCTAATGGTGAACCACTCCCAAAATACTTTTGTGCTGCTTGTTTACTGATAAAAATTTCATTGGGTTGAAGTAAAGCCGTTTCCTTATCGCCTTCAAGTATATTGATGGAGAAAATCTGAAATAAGGAAGGATCGGCAAAATACACCTGCTGGTCTTCGTTAAATGTTTTATTTCCTGCTTCATACGTGACGATTGGGTTATTTCTTGCCCTGTACAGTCGAGCAAAATCTACTACTTCAGGGAAAGTGTTCTTCATGGTTTCTCCTACAATGGGATATGTAGTAGCACTTTGGTATTGTAATTCTCCTTGCGCATATCGATCACACCAAACCCTATAAATACGGTCAGCATTTGTATGGAATGTATCAAAACTATGCTGATAAGTTACATATTGAAAAATGAAAATGAAGGCCGCTAAACCTACACTCAAACCTAGTGTATTTATCAGTGAAAAAGACGGATGCTTAACGACGAGCCGATAGGCAATTTTGAAGTATATTTTAAGCATAACTATTTGATGTTCATTAATTAAAATTTCAATTGTAATGCATTTCACTCGCTCCGTAAACTATCTACCGGATTAGCAGTCGCTGCTTTAATGCTTTGTCCGCAAATTGTCAATAAGGAAATAAGTAAAACCACCAGCCCTGGTGTTAGAAAAAACCACCATTGTATGGCTACTTTGTAAGCAAACTTTCCCAACCACTCAGTAATAAAATAATTAGCAAGAGGAATGGAAATAATAAATGCTAGCGCAATTAACTTCATGTATCCTTTAGAAAGCATAAGCAAAAGATTGGGAATAGAAGCCCCTAATACTTTTCGTATACCAATTTCTTTTATGCGCAATTGTGCATTATAGATAGCCAATCCTAATAATCCTATACAAGAAATAGCGATTGCCAAGATAGAAAAAACGCCTATCGTTTGTGCGAATTTCTCTTCCTTACGGTATTGAGCTTCAAACCAATCATCATAAAACTGGTATTTGAGTCCATAACCTGGTAGAATATTTTCCCATTCCTTTTCAATTTGTTTAAGTGTTTGCGCTATGTTATTTCCATCAATTTTAATAGATAGGTTAGTACTACTGCTATTAGAATACATTAAGCAAAGTGGTTCAATAGAATTATGTAATGAGTTAACATGGAAATTTTCCACAATCCCTACTACTTCGTATCCTCCTTCTCTTCCATTGTTAAATCTTTTGTTCTTCAGGTTATCCCAACCTAAGTAGTCATACCCAGCTTTGTTTATCAAACAAGCATATTCAAATTCACTTGATTCAGGTAATTGACCCTCTATAAGCTTCAAATCAAAAAGATTTATAAAAGTAGTATCTATATATATGATGTTAAACATTTTATCGAATCCTTCAACATCAGCCCACATTCTTGTATTTATAAAACCAGGCACGCCATTAGAAGCACTTACTTTTTGTATTGAAGGATACTGAAGCATTTTTTCTTTGTATACAGCCAATTTTTGTTTGTCTGCATCTAAAATATTAGGAAGGTCTAATCTTAAGAGTTGTTCAATATTAAAGCCTAAACTTTTGTGCTTTACATAATCAATCTGTTGATAGATTACTAATAAGCCAAAAATAAGCATTACGGAAATGGAGAATTGAAAGATGACAAGTGTATGCTTAAAATGATTTTTGTTTCGAGACACAAAGAAATTTCCTTTTAACACTTTTATGGTATTGAAAGAGGAAAATATATGGGCCGGCCAAAAACCGACAAAGAGTCCTAGTATGCCTAAACCTAACACCAAACCTAAAACAATATTGGGTTGAAAAATAGTTACTAAGTTAAATGTGCGATCAAACAGATTTTCGTAAAGTGGTTTACAAAAGACAAGGATAAATATAGCAGTACTTGCAGCAACAAGAACAGTGAATATTGATTCAGCCCAAAAGTGATAGTATATGTTTTTCTTTTTAGCGCCAAACACTTTTCTTACTCCGGTTTGTTTATTTCTATTGGCTTGTTGAGAAACTGAAAGATTGATAAAATTAATGACCCCAAGTAGTAAAATAATAATAGCGATGACCGATAATATTTTGATAAGTAATGGATTTCCTCTTAAATTTCTGCCATCGCTGGTAGGGTCATTCAAGTATCCCTCTTTAAGCGCTAAAAGGCTTGCTTCTTTTACATAAGGTTGTAATTGATCAATATGTTCATTTAAATTGGCTTGTAATTTCTCTGGCTGAACATGCTTATGCAATTGTACATAAACAGTAAACGGATATCTATGTGTACTTTCATCAGAACAGTCTTCGCAGTAAAAACTAAACTTAAAATTATCGTTTTCTGCATTTACTAAAACATCAGCCTGAAAACTTGAATTTTCAGGGAAATCTTCAATCACTCCAGAAACTACCACAGTTGCCTTATGAAAAACAGCGATTTCTTTCCCTAAGGCATTTTCATTTGGGAATAACATGTTGGCTGCACTTTCTGTGATTATCGCTGAATTAAGGTTGGGAAATGCATTTTGAGGATTTCCTTGTAAAAAGGGTATTGAAAAAATTTGAAAGAAAGGATTATTGACAGAGGAGATGTTTTCTAAGAAATAAGCTTTTCCTCTGTTATTTACCTCAATTTCCGATGGAATTGTTTGAATAAAACAAGCATTTTCTATTTCAGGAAAATTCGCTAATAATTGCTCACTTACCCTGTAATCTATTTGACTGGAATTTTTTTCAGCATCAATTAAACGATAGATACTTTCTGTATTTTTGTGGTATTGATCAACAGTCGTTTCCTGTAAATAAAACTGTAATATTCCTAAGCATACTGAGATGCCTAAAGCCAATCCTAAAATGTTAATTGCAGTAACCCATCGGTTCTTCTTTAAATATCTGAGGGCAATTATGAAATAATATTTGAACATGGCAGAAAATTCTCATTTTAAACACATAGGGAATTTCCACCTTTTTTTGCTTACTGCCTAACTATTTGCAGGGAAGCACTTATATTTTGCAGTGAAAGGAAATAGAATAGGTCCAAGATCAAATTCACAAGCCCATAAATGAAATACAGGCTTGTAAATTTTCTAATCTTTTATTTCTTCTTTACCATCTGCATGTAAAGCAAACCTACCTCTTTCATTTCCGTGAACTTGTGCACCAGTAGGCCAAGGCCAACCTCCAAACTGTGTTTGCTGAAAATTATAGATAGCTTGCTGTATTTCCAGTTGCGAATTCGCTACAAAAGGACCGTGTTGCGCTACCGGCTCGTTAATGGGTTTGCCTTGCAGTAAAAGAAAACTGCTACATATGTCACCATTTTTAACCTGTATTTCTATTGCTGGATTTAAATCGATTGCCTTTTGTGCAGCAATTGATTCACCATTCAATACTATATCATTACCACTGTAGTAATAAAGTGATCGATTCAGCCCTTCAGTCGCTTTTGGTAGCGTAAATTTGGCATTTGCTTCGGTATGAATAATCCAAATAGCCACTTCGTTTTCTGAGTTAATTGCCCATGAATCAGGAGTAGGGGCAGGAGCTTGTAATCCACCTAATTCTCCGGCAACAATTTTTACAGTAGTTGTAAATCCATGCTCATCTTTTATGGTATGCTCAGGAATTTCTTCTCGCCACAACATCTTATAATGCGGTGGTACTTGTTTACTAGCTCGGGGTAAGTTGAGCCAGATCTGGAAAAGCTCAAAAGGATTTTCACCCTGTTGATTGAGTAAAGGAAACATTTCTGCATGTTGAACGCCCTTTCCTGCGGTCATCCATTGTACATCTCCATTGCCAAACCTACCGGCAGCCCCTAAGGAATCGGAATGGTCTACTAAGCCCTGCGTAACAATGGTTATAGTTTCAAAACCACTGTGCGGATGCGCCGGAAATCCTGGGACTTGCTCTCCATGGTACATGCTCCAACCATCTTTCCGAGAAAAGTCTTGACCGATGCTTCTTCCTGCCAATGAAGTATCAGGACCTAGTTGTGCATTGCCTTTAGGATAACGATCTAAATGGTAGGCACAGAATATAAAAGGATCGACAGTTGCCCATGGAAATCCCAAAGGACGTATTTGTTGTATGGCTGCGTTCATAATTACTACTTTTTTTCTTATGAAACACTGTAGTGTTATAAAGGTTGGTGATTTTTGTATTTTTAGGGGAAGAGATTAGTTGAATCAGTCACTAATGTAAGTCTTCTCAAAAAGCAGAGATTAGTTCAAGACGATTATAGTGTGGACTTGAGCTAAAAAAAGGAAGTAATCGAAGACTTCTGAGCAGATACTAAGAAATGATAAATAAAAATACAAGTTAGCAAAGGCTTAATCAGAATACAAGATTTGAACTAGATGGGACATTTAATATCAAGTAAATAATGCATAATATTAAAGCATAAATTTTTTAATAATTGACTTTAAAAATTATGTTTTGTAGGACTTGCAACTTTATACTTGTAATGTTAGTTTTTTTAGGATGCTCTAAATCAAAGAAAGAAAATGATTATTCTATTAACAATAAGATGGTTGATATAAGCCAATTACCTTTTACTATTGATACATCTTCTGATACACTATTACTTGGAGAAGTGTTAAATGTTAGAATTAAACTTCTAGAACCTAGACTTAAAAATTTTCGGGTAATAGTTGGAGAGTATGATGAAAATTTTGAAATAATTGATAGCTTACTCATAGGTGTAGTTTCTGGTAAAGATTCTATCGCTTCTTTTCATCTAAATCCAGAATCTAAAGGAAAGAAAACTATAAATGGTATAATTGAAGAGTTTGAACCAGTAGGAAATGGGTATGAAGATACCAGAAGGTATGCTTTTGAGGTAGATTTTTTTGTTTTGGGTACTCTTGATTGGTAAACTGATCCAAAGCCCATACTTTATAAATGATAGTTTATTAGATAAAAATGGATCATTGAAAATGGATACATTTAAAAGAAAAAATTAATTATGAGGAGGAAAGATTTCGCTGTTACTATATTAATAAGTTTACTTTTTTATTCTTGTGAAAACGAAAAACATAAAAGTGATGATCATATTGGAACTTTTAAACTTAATGTATCAGAAACACTAACTGTAGGTAAAAAAAGTGAATTTTATATAGAAAGAACTGACTTAGAATCCAAAGAATTTACTGTGATACTTGGAAAATATGATTCTGAATATAACTTAAAAGATAGTTCATCATTAATGTATGTTTCTAGCCAAGGTTCTGAAGCTATCTTTTATGTAAGGCCAGAATCTGTAAATGATACTATTATTAGGGGTATAATTAAAGATTATAAAATTCTACACGATGGAAGTAAATATGACTATGTTCTTTTCTTTACAAAAAAATTTAAAGTGTTACCACCAGATAAAAAAGGTACTATAAATTATGAAGAGAATGTGAGAAATTCTCCATTACACCATTATATTCTTGATTTTCCAGAAACGTTACATGTTGAGAAGCCTTCTAAATTAGTGATAAATGCTACAAAGCCAAAGCTCAAAAATTTTCGAGTTCACCTAGGTGATTATGATGAGAATTATTTTCTTAACGATAGTACAAATCTAATTTATATTCAAGGTAAGGATTCAATTGCTAGTTTCTATTTCGAACCAAATTCATTACAAGATACTTTACTTAGAGGTATAATTATGGAATATGAGAGTTATAGCGACGATTATGTAAGAACAATTTCTTTTGGATTTGAAAAAAAGTTTATGGTTTTACCCAATAATCCCCCAATCGATTCAACTCTTAGCTTCAGCGAGACTGTATTACAGCCACTTGGGCAAAAAAAATGGGTTAAAAAAAGAAGTGGAGAAGTCTCAGACTTCGGTATGGATTGTAAGAAATGATAGTAATAAAGTAAAATAAGAAGTTCAAGGTTTTAGTGAAACATCTCTTGTACTAAACGCCTTGCTAAACCTATCAATATAGCAGTTTGTTACTTCGACTTTTTCGCTAAATAACAGTTACGAGAAAACTCATTGCTGCAAAAAATTTGAAGTCAGTAGACTTACATAGATAAGACAGTCGTTTGCCTAATAAAAGTGCACTAAATTAGTTGAAATTATAGTTATTTTAAAGCAATTTTTTTTGATTTTATGGTTAAAGAACTACCCTAAATTAACTAATATTTTTTGATTTATAAAG
>JBCDJE010000142.1:0-8492 GCA_038748185.1 Bacteroidota bacterium | reverse complement strand
ATATATTGTCACTACTACTGTGCTAAAGCTCACTTTATCTTGCAAGTAACGCAACCGGCCTTCTTTTGCTTCAATTTCTTCTGTTATTTTCCTTATAGTTTCTTCTGCAGCAATAATATCTTTTACATTTCCGGTTTTGTTCTTTAAGATATCAATATACCTGTCTCGAACTTCCTTCTTAGTTTTTAATCTGCTTTGACTATCAATGAATTCTTCTGTTACATCATTTGATTTTATTTGAATTTCGTCTATATGAATTGCTTCCTGTTTTATTGCATCAATCAAATCTTCGAACCTGTCATTAGATATTCTAATTTGGATAGTATTGGTAATCCGATAGTTGGTAGATGACATATCCATATTTGATATAAAGCCTTTGTATCTTGTACTCAGGTTTTGCAATACTTTCGTAGCCGAATCTACTTCAGCCACTTGAAACTCAAGGTTAGCTGACCAAATTATCTTCCTATTTTCAATTGGATTTTCAGTATGAGTAGTAACCTTTTCTTCTTCGCTAAACGTCTTTTGCTCTTCAAGTGATCTTACAGAAGATTCGGCTATATCTCTATTAAGTTCTTGCTCCATTTTTGAACAAGAGATTAGCCATACAATCGCTATAAAAATTACAATGTTTGTTCTCATAACTAAGCATCTTAATATCAATAGGCAAACAGATTCCATGCTTATGGCAATTTTTTAATAGGCTGCTTTAAAATATATTTTGTAAAAATTACACATACCCTAGAGAGGCAAATCCTGCTTGCTTAATAAAATGCAAGATTGCCTAAAGGATACAAAAGCGTTCAAATAGCTAATCTTTATCGGTAATGTTTACCTGCTCAAACGCTGAAAAAGCTCTTTTTTCAGGATAGTACATGAGCTGTACAACTGTAGGATTCACTTCATAATTACCAGGGATTTGTGCTTTCATTAGATAGGTATATTCATATTCGCCTTCATTGAGGCGTGTTAAAACAATAGCATAACGATTATCTCTGTATTCTTCATGAGCGTAATACATCCAACGATAGTAAGACCTGTAATAACTTCCACCACTAAATGCTTCTTCTCCTTCTATCATGTAACCGTTTTTATCGCGAATAAACTCAAAGCCTGCAGGAATAGGATCTTCTATTAATACATAATCTAATTCTTCTTTACTTTCTATGCGTACTTTTACCAATACCTCGCCACCAGATATTACTCCATTTTCTGACAAGGGCTTTTTTCTATAAACGATATTTTCTTCGGCATTATAAGTGGGAAATAGCGTATAGTAACTGCGTTTTATTGTTAAGTTAGCATTATTTAGCGCTTCTTTTTCTTTACTGTCTTTCTGCAAGAAATAGGTCAGGCCGGTATTTACATATACCGTCCCATTTCCTTTCTTTAGAATACTTATTTCATTTTTTCCATGCCTTAAAACATTAAGCGGATTACTCAGGCTTTTAGCTTTACTTGTTATAAAGCTTTCGCCTTTCAGCTGTATCTCTTTGGCTTTTTCAAAAACTGATTCAGCATCCATATTGCTGGCAAACACATTTTTCCCATTAGTCGAAATTTGCAGTTCAAAATTGGGGTTCAACTCACTTGCAATGATTTTCTGTAAACCCAATACGATAAAAGCTGTTTGCCTAGTGTTGTGCCATCCGTTGCCTTTTCGCTGTTGCATTAGCCACTGTACCGCTGGTGCAACTAACTCGTGATTAGGATCAATTGCACTCAATGCTTTTACTGCATGAGCGGTTGTTTCCACTCGATCATCTTGCCAGTTATAGTAAAATTTCTTACCTCCCCAATAGCATCTATCCCCATCTTTTATTGCCAATTTCTCTAGTTGTTGCCTCATAAGTTTAGTTACTTGAGTATCTCCGGCTTTTTGTGCCGCTTGTAACCAAAGGGAAGCCTGGTAAGCATTGAGGCTGTCAACTTGGGGTAAAGTAATATTTTTCCATACGCCTTTTATATCAGCTTGCATTGCACTAGCTACCTGATAGGCATAAGTTGTTGCATCAATTTTATCTTGTTGCTTCAGGAGGTCTTGTAAAGATTGTTTTCCACTTTCTAACATGGCTATTGGTATATCATATCCTGTTTTTGATGCCATTGCCAGTCCATTTACTACATAAGCAGTCATAAAAGGATGGGTTTCATCCTTTTCCCACCAGCCCCAACCACCATCGCTGTGTTGTAACTCTCCCAAACGCTTGAGACCTTGAGTAGTCATTTTTTGTAATTCTTCCTCAGAAATACTTGTGGTATAATTGCCTTTTAATTGTTGAAGAGTATTGGCTACAATAAGTGTTGGAAGAAACCTACTCATAGTTTGCTCTACACAACCATAAGGATAACCAATTAATTGATCCAAAGAGCTCAGCAATGCAGCCGCTACAGAAGGGGCTGCACTTATTTCCAGATTTACTGTATTTAAATCAACCTCTTCAGGGATAAAAATCTCTATTTTTCCTGTTTTTTCTTTTTTTAAAGAAATCGCGTGGCTTTTTACCACTTCAAGCCCGGTTGCCTGTACAGGTACAGTAACTCTTTTTGCATCAGACTCTTCGTTTGTTATTGCTTCTGCCGTCAAAACAGCATCAGTAGGCCAGTTAGCAGTAACTTCCCAATCTACCCTTTCCTCGCCTCCTGCTTCTACAACAATATTTTTTGAAGTTCCTTTTACGATTAATCCATTCGCTTTAAGTGCTACCCTTACCCTTTTATCACGTTTTAAATAATTGTGGATGTTGGTAGCAATCAATAATTTATCGTCAGTACGAATAAACCTGGGGGTTTCCATTCTTATAAGCAAGTCTTTTTTTACTACAATTTTCGCAAGTGATTGACCTACTCTACTATCTTTAGTAATTACCTTAGCAGTTGTTCGCCAAGTAGTAAGGTTATCAGGTAAAGTAATATGTACTTCAGCTTTACCTTCTTTATCGGTAATTACTTTAGGATTCCAATAAATAGCATCTTTAAAATTCTTTCTAACTACTGGAGCAACTTCATCGCTTGGAGCTGCTGACTTTCGTTCCATAGGAGCTTGTTCTTCAGCCTCTATATCTAAAGCTATTTCTTCAACTGCATCAAAAGCTACTTCTCCTTCCATCATCATGGATGCTTGAGACATTTCAAGATGTCTGCCTCTACCAAAATACATAGGATTATTGAATGAAATAGTAAGTTTTTCTTTTTTTAGTACATCGAGTTTTGTGTTTAAGGAAATTTCTCGATAAGTACCTTGTGCATTTTGCTGAAAAAAATGCATATCAGTGAAAATAACTTTCGCTTTTTTAAAAGAAAAGGACAGTATAGTATCTTCTGGGTTAAGCAGTTCATAATATCCCCAACGATTTGTTTTTACCGTTACACTACCTGATTTTATTTTTACACCTTCAAGTAACTTTCCATTTTTATCTACTACATAGCCACTTACTTTATGCGCATCTTTATTCAAATTGCCGGGGCTTAAAAAGTAATTACTTCCTTCTGGCACAAAAAAATACTTGTCTGGAAATACCTTCTCTGTTTTAAGTAAATTCACTAAATACTGATGGTCTAGTAATAGACTACTTTTATTCTTACCAAAACTATTGGCATAAAACTGTGTCGAAACCGATGTAGTATTCGGATAAAAAGCTTGCCTAATATCCTCGGTTTCATCAGGATATAAAAAATAGATACTTTCATCGGCAGTACTCAATGAGACCAATGCATCAGGTACAGGATTTCCTTGCTGATCGGTTACCTGTATGGTTGCTGTTGCTTTTGTAGTAGGCTTATACTTGTCTTCATCAAAGCTAAGCTCTACATTAAGGTATTGCTGCTTGGGTATTACTACAAAGCTAGCACTTCTATTATATACATCGCCTCCCTCAACATAAACCAAGCTAATTTGCATTTGCCCATAAACATCGCTTCCTAGTGGTAGGATAAATTCTTTAAATGCAACTCCTTGTTCATTGAAACGATAGATGCCTTTATGTACAATTTCTTGCCCATTAAGCGTAAGTAAAGCATCTGTTGCATTGGGCGCTAGTACCATTGCTTTAACAGTATCACCAGATTCATATTGTTTTTTGTCTACTAGTAACTGAATATCTACCGACTCGTCTTTCCACCAGTCATAAGCAGGTCTTCCTTCTTCTAATACATATACAGATGTTACTGCATTGGCAATTTTACCGTTATCATCCCTAGCTCGTACTTCTATCTGATAGTAACCAGAAGTTTCTAATAAAAAAGCTTGGACATCTATACCACTTTTTTCATCTGTTATACCAGTAGCTTTAAATATTGCTTCTTTTTCATCTTCATTGTTATGATAGGCTTTTACTGTTAATTCAAAAGGTTTTGATACAGGCTTATTAGAAAAATCCGTAGTACTGATCCTAATTTTTACTTTTTCATCTGTTTTATAATAAAAATTTTCAGATGAAGCATATATATTAAAAGAAGTGGCTGTAACAAGTGCTGTTGCAGTGCCATTAATAGATCTTCTACTAGCATCGGTTATATCTGCTATAATGCGATAACGATAATTCTCATCTGTATCAGCATCGGTTGGGTAAGCAATTTCGAAAGTGCCATCCTCCTTTAGTGAAGTACTTTCATTAATGAGCACTTCTCTATTTCTGCTGTATCCATAATCTTCTTCGTTATACCACCAAGCATATCCGCTGCTTATATACCAAGGCACGTAATAAAGCTCCCTTACTATGCGATAGTTTAAAGTGGCATTTTTTACAGGTGCTCCAAAAAAGTAGGAAGCTTTAATAGTAGCAGTTAATGTATCTCCACTCACATAGCGTGCTTTTTCGGTAGCAACTATTACTTCAAATTCAGGCTTTTTGTATTCTTCTACACGAAAAGTAGTAATGGTTTGATTATAATAATTCCAGTTGGTGACATTACCAGGTTCAACTCTTATTGTGTATTCTCCTAAGGTAAATTTTTCTTCTATTTGTAAGCTATCATGAAAAATACCATGCTCATCAGCCAATAATTGTTTCTTATAAATTTCCTGCCCTTGTACATCATTTATAAATACCGAAACTGTATCAGTATACACTGAAAGTTTATACCCTTCCTTTTTCCTTAAAATACCTTGAAAATACATTTGCTGCCCAGGGCGGTAAGCTGGCCGGTCTGAGAATACAATTCCTTGGTAATCATCATTATAACTATAATTGTAATAATAAAAATCTGAAACAGTGAATTCATCTTCCTGTCTCGCAAAAAATGTATTATCGTTATAGTTAGCATTTTGAATGTCTTCAAAAATACTAATACCCCCTTCTATTTTAGTTGGCTTTTGTAAAGCATTTTCTTTCCAATGATAAATCTTAAACGCTTCTTTATGCTCACCACTTTCTTGTTCTGCTACATAAGCTAAAGTTTGCTTACCTCGCTTTTGGGTAACTAAGGCATAGTTGCTCACTATTATTGGGATTCTGGCTATTTCATTCCGATAAACTACTTCTAAGATGTGTATCCCTTTACTTAATTTCCCTAAAGAAATAGTAATATCTTGCCAACTTTCTATCTTTTGCTTAATTGACCAATTTTTTTCTAACTTACTATTGGCAATAAGGCTATCATTTAAAAAGGAGGTTTCTTCCTTTTTTAACACATTAAAGAGAAGCTCTTCTGGGTTTTGAGGAGCATATAAAGAAAGGAAAAAACTTGCCTGCTTTTGGTTGTTTTCGTTGTAATTGTATGAAAAACCACCTCCTATATAAACTTTAACTTCTTCATTTTCAGTAAATACTTCGTTTACATAAAGTCTAAAGTTATTAGCCTCTAGTTTGAGCATAGATAAAAAAGCCATTAAGGTTATAAAAATGAATTTGTTCATTACTATGTATTTGAATGTGAATTATCTTTTACCTAAAAAATTAACTGTTTAATAGTAAGATGTATAATTCTGAGAATTCCATAAGTTACACAAAAAAATTTCGGAAAGTTGAAAATAAAAATCTGTTTTAAGGCATATTGATATGTTTTCAATCACATAATAAATAGCGCTTTTTACGTATTAATTATCAGGATAATATTTTTGAAAATGCCTATTAATATTAAAGCATCATGGCTATAGAAAGATTTCATATAGAAGGCGAGGAGTTTATTCCAGAAATTGATTTCAATCCGGAAACTAATATTCTTAAAGTATCGGGTGAGTCTTATCACGAATATACAGGCGAGTTTTTTGAGCCTATCTTTTCATGGATTGAGCAATATCTCAAAGAACCAAATAAAGGTGTGCAGTTAAAGTTTAGGATGGACTACTTCAATACAGCTTCATCTAAATGTTTTTACGATATCATAGAGCTACTTAACAACTATCATCAAAACAGAGGAGGATCAATTGAAATTTTTTGGTATTATGAAGAAGATGACTTGGACATGTTAGAAGCCGGGCAAGATTATGCCGAAGATTCGGGGGTAAATATTCAGTGTATTCCTTATAAAAAAAGGAATCATCCTTTCTAATTCAGTCTAAAGTAACACTACTAAGTAATGATAAAAAAATACCCTTTACTTTTTAAGATGTTCTTTAGGGAACAACCTGCGTTGTTGAAATCTTATTTAGCGCTGCTAAAGTACGATGTCAACGCTTTGCCTGTACTCTCTATAACTGCCTTAAAATCCTAAACTTATTATTTCATTATTAGTAAGCTTTTATAAAGCTGATTTTTTATGTTTCTGTTCCGAAAAGGGAAATAAAGTTCTGCGTATTTGACTTAACGGAAAACTTTTTAATAATTGTTTGTCTTGCCGTTTTTCCAAGAACTTCCCGCAATGGGGCATCATTGATTAACTTTTCAAGGTAGAGAAACCAATCTGCTTCAGTCTCACAAATAAATCCATCTTTGCCATGTGTGACAATTTCGGTGTTTACACCAACCGGAGATACTAGTGCAGGAATTCCTAGAGACATATATTGCAAAGCTTTAAAGCCACATTTCCCTTTTGACCACTTATCTTCAACCAAAGGCATTAAACCTACATTAAAAGAGAGTAAATCTTCGATTTCTGTAGCTTTCTCCCATTTTTTAAAAGAGAAAGACTTTAAATCAAAATTTGGGTTTTCATTAGCAATTACTTTAAATGTAAAATTATAATGTTTTTCCAGTTTAGTAATTACCGGGATAAGAGATTGTAAATATTTAATAGTAGTAATAGTACCCGTCCAACCGACTACTACTGCTTTAGTATTTTGCTTCTTCACATTGTTATGATAGTGAAGTGTATCGATGGTAGTGGGATTTACCTTTATTTCAGTATTAAACTCTCTCGCAAAATTTGCTAAGTAAGTGTTACCTGCACTAACCTTATGGCTCCAACAAAGTATCTTTTTAATTTTTGCGTAATATTTTAATTTATTAAAAGCCTTATTATGTGCAGTGTAATTTGGTAACCATATAGCGTCATCAAAATCAAATATTATTTTCTTTTTAAATATTTTTGCTATAATCCACTCAAACACAGGGGGACCTATATGGCTGGCTTCTCTATGGATAAAAATATATGCATAAGGTTTTAAGGATAGAATTTTGATAAACCTGCGTATAAAAGCCCTAATTACTCCTGTAACCTTCTGAAAAAAGTATCCAGGTTTATGTAGAATTTTCCATGTGTTATCATCAATAAATGGTTCATAATCGTAGTTAATCCCGTTTTCTTCTAATATATCTAAGTACTGCTCAAATCTAAAGCGTTGTGAGGGCGCCTGCTGCCTTGGGTAAGGGGCAAGTATAAGTATTTTCATAACTGCTAGTAAACAGGAGATTTGTATATTTGAGGTATAGTTTTTTTAGGTAAACCTATTAAATGATCATAAATGGAAGCATAGGTTTCAGCACCTTTTTCAAGAGAATAAAAAGCTTCTGCATGTTTTCTTATAGTTTTTGGATCAGCCCAGGGCTTTACTGTAAGTTTATCAATTACTTCTTGATAAACTGTATCATTAAATGCTTCTACTAGTATTCCGGCTTTATAATTTTCAATTACAAAATCTGTATCACCCACACCACTATTGCATATAACAGGAATCCCCATACTCATCATTTCTCCTTGCTTAGTAGGTGAAGATGCCTTTTTTGAAAAAACAGGTTTTATAAAAAAGATACCTACATTGGTTAAAGAAAGTAAAGTAGGAACTTCTTCGCGAGCAGCAGCAATTATTCTTAAACTGTCGATCGAAACTCCTTTTTCTTGAGCTGTATCAATAATTGATTGAGGCAATTCTGCAGTAATAAATAAAAAAATTGCATTGGGTTGAGTTATGAGTAATTTCTTAAAAAAATCAAGCATTTCAGGAAGCATATACCAAGTACCAACTGAGCCTAAATAAGTTAAAATAAAATAATTTTCGGTAAGTTTCAATTGCTTGATGTACCTATCCCGTAAAACTGATGAAACCTGAGTTGGATCAAACAGTTGAGTATCTGCACAGCAGGGGATAACTTCAATAGGCACAGGTTGATTTT
>JBCDJE010000141.1:0-8558 GCA_038748185.1 Bacteroidota bacterium | reverse complement strand
GGTGCAACACTTTGAATCTAGAGGAAAAACACGACAGTATGCAATAGAAAATGCTAAAAATATTGTTTATCAATACAATATAGAAAATGCAAATCTGTCATTCGCGCCTAATTTTACACTAAAAAATAATACTCCCTACAGAGGTCAGCAAGTAGATATGAAATTATACATCCCTTACAACAAAGAGTTTACTTTATCGGAAAGCTTGAGAGATGTACTAAGTGACCGCTCCTTAAAATCTGAAGGGTATTCTTTTCATAACTTAGGTGATAGAAACGTTTGGATTTACAATGAAAACGGATTAAACTGCCTTACTTGCGAAGAAAAGAAAAGTACATTAACCAATACTGACTCAGATGCAGATAAAGTTGATTTTTCTTTTGAAGAAGGAGATTTTGAAAAAGTAAAGGTAACTGGTGCGTTTGATGTAGAAATAGTTAGAGCAGACAAATATTCTTTACAAGCACACGGTGAAAACAAAGACTTAAAACGACTAAAAGTAGAAGTAAAAAATAATACACTTACTATAAGACATAAAGCAAGAGAAAACATAAAACGCGGCAGTTCTGAATCTCTTCGGGTAACTATAAAAGTGCCTAAGCTAAGTGAAATGCATGCAGAAGGTGCTTTGAAGTGTAAGATTTCTCGTTTAGAGAATGAAGCCATGCGTATTAAACTGGTAGGAGCTGTTAGTTGTGAAGCAGATGTAGATATAGAACATCTAACCGTTGAAGTGACAGGCGCTTCTAATCTTAAACTCAAAGGTAAAGGTGATCATTTTAACTTAGGGGTAATGGGTACTTCTGAAGTAGATGCTAATGCATTTATTGCCGATAATATTACTGTAGAAGCATTGGGCATTAGTAATGCTATAGTACATGCTGCTGATATACTGGCGATTAATGCATCACCAACCAGTTCAGTAAAATACAATGGAGAGCCTGACCAGTTAAATATTATGGAGATTACTGATGATAATAAGAATTACCAGTTTAACTTCTAACAATCACTCATTTTCACTTTCTATTCCGTTCATTAACCAAAGTTGGTTTAAGCTGTAATTTTGATGATTGGGATAAATTTCGTAGTAAATTTTAGATACTTTTTTAAAAAGTATTTTCCTGAAATCTTCAAAATTCTCCTTTTGTTCAGCCGAAATAAAAACTGCCTCCGGTTTTTTCCCCATATAGGTCTCTCTTAACTCTTCAAGTGTTGCAGGTGGATGATCTTCTTCAAAAGGAGGATATTCCTTATTTTTAAATAAATCAATTTTATTAAAAACCAATAAGCTAGGTTTATCAGCAGCTCCTATTTCTAGCAAAGTTTTATTCACAACTTCCATATGCTCTTCAAAAGAATCATGTGAGATATCAACTACATGTAAAAGCAAATCAGCTTCAACAATTTCGTCTAAAGTAGATTTAAAGCTCTCAATTAAGGTAGTGGGTAATTTTCTTATAAAACCCACTGTATCAGTAAGTAAGAAAGGAATATTATTGAGTGTAAGCTTCCGAACGGTAGAGTCTACAGTGGCAAATAATTTATTTTCTGCAAAAACATCTGCTTTACCCAACTTCCTCATAATCGTTGATTTACCAACATTGGTATAACCCACTAGCGCAACCCTTACCATACGGTCTCTTGCTTTTCTCCTGACAGCACTCTGCTTAGAAATTTTATCTAATTTCTTTTGAAGTAGAGAAATTTTATCTCGAATAATCCGCTTGTCTGTTTCCAATTCTGTTTCACCAGGACCACGCATACCTATACCACCACGCTGCCTTGAATGGTGCGACCACAAATTAGTAAGTCTCGGAAGCATATATTGGTATTGAGCCAATTCAACCTGTGTCCTGGCTTGGGCAGTTTGGGCACGTTTCATAAAAATCTGGAGGATTAGCAAGCTCCTATCAATAATCATCCTCTCTTTAATAATACCATCCAAGTTTTTTATATGTGCCGAAGAGAGGTCATCATCAAAAATGATCATATCAATATCATTCGCCTCTACATAAGCAGTAATTTCTTCTAACTTACCCTTCCCTACAAAATATTTAGGATCAGGTCTGTGTAAACGTTGCTTAAAAGTTTTCACAGTTTCTACACCTAAGGTTTCAGCCAAAAAAGCTAATTCGGCAAGATATTCTTCTGTTTTTTCAAGAGGCTGACTGTCAGTAGCTAGTGCTACTAATATAGCTTTTGCTTGTTTTTGTTCAGTATAATAAAATTCTTTTTTCAAATACTCAATTTTTAAGTTTACCTACAGCTATAAATTTATCGAAAACATTGGCATTATGTGGTGCATCGTTTTGCAATTCTTCACTTAAGTCCTGCCCTGCCCAATGTTCATAATGTTTACCGTTCCGCCATAATCGAGAGTTGCCTACATCATATATAACCCCTTTATAAGCAACCCATATCTCATCTCGATCGTTGCCATTTCTTAATGCCAGTTGCGAATGAGAGTATTCTTTCAAATCCATATATTATAAGTTAGTGACTTTCACCATTAAATAATAAACAATTCAAAAATCATTGCACCATTTTATATACGACTCCGACTGTTAAGCAAGGTAAGATAACAGACTATTAAAATGCAAGGAAGGGAAATAGACTATCGGTATTATTATCTACTAAAAAGGCTTCACCCTCCTAAGCAATTGCTTAAAATTTTTGAAGCCTTTCAATTAAATTAGATAATCCCTTACACATTTACATGTTTTTCAGCATGGTAAGATGAGCGTACCAGAGGACCTGATTCTACATATTTAAGCCCTCTTTTTAATCCTTCTTCTTTAAAAAAGGCAAATTTATCAGGATGTACAAACTCAGCTACCTCGAGGTGCATTTTAGTAGGTTGTAAATACTGTCCTAATGTGAGTATATCTAACCCATGCACCACTAAATCATCAATCAATTTAAAAACTTCATCATCTGTTTCTCCCAAACCCAACATAGCCCCTGATTTAGTTCTTTTACCATATTCTTTGATACGCTTGATCTCTTCCAGACTTCTTTGGTATTTTGCCTGTGGTCTCACTTTTCTATAAAGACTTTCTACGGTTTCCATATTATGTGAAACAACTTCTTGTCCAGCAGAAATCATTCTTTCAAGAGCTTCCCAGTTTCCTCTAACATCGGGGATAAGCGTTTCTATAGTAGTTTGTGAGCTTACTGTTTTTACTTCTCTCACGGTTTGGTACCATATTTCAGCTCCTCTGTCTTTCAATTCATCACGGTTTACAGAAGTAATAACAGCATGTTTTACTTGCATCAGTTTAATCGCTTCAGCTACTCTTCTAGGTTCATCTTCATCGTATTCAGTAGGTCTTCCGGTGGCTACTGCACAAAATGAACAACCTCTTGTACAAACATTTCCCAAGATCATAAATGTTGCAGTGCCTGCTCCCCAACATTCGCCCATGTTAGGGCAATTGCCACTTTCACAAATAGTGTGTAATTTATATTCATCAACTAGTTTGCGAACCTTTCTATATTCTGGACCCACTGGTAATTTTACCCTAAGCCAATTTGGTTTACGCTTCTTTGGTTCTGATGATATTACAGGTAATTCTATCATGAATATCTAGTTATTCTGGTTTATACAAAAGTAAGGATGAATCACTTAATTAAAAAAGGGCAACCAACTAATGATTGACCTAAATTCATTATTTAAAACAGTTGTAAACTAAGTAAGTTCAAGCTTTTTTTCTTAAAAGCATTTGCTCATTCGCTAAAGTATACCTACATAAAATATCTAGCTAACAAAAGAAGATGTAGGGCTAGATCACTACTACTTTCTAAAGCCATAAAAAAGCGTTACAAAAGCAGAGGTATAAACCTGTTTACTGGGCACACTGTACATCATTCTCGTTTCACTGAAAAAAGTATCGAGCAAAAAACATGCTTCAAAACCTGTAACATTAGTTTTAAATGTGCCAAATTCAAAACTTAAAGAAGATTTTAAACTAGCTCCCGGTTTTATTACTGATTGACCTAAACTCTCGAAAAAAGAACCAGTACCCACAATTTCATTCAGGTTTTCATGAACGGCAGGATCGAATTGTTCTGTTCTAATAATATTGTTTGGGAATCGATATTGAATGAGATAAGGTGCCTGCAAACCGATAGTTGGCCCTACTGCATTGTTCCAGTTTACTTGCACTCCTTGTTTCTTCGCTTTTTTGAATAAAACAATTTCTCTTCCGTATTGAGGTCGTATAATATATAAATGATTTTGCTTGCCAGGTACAAACGTATTACCACTTAAAAAGCTAGGTACTCTTTCTTCTTTAGGATCTTTTACATTTACAAACTCAATAGAAAAGCTATGGTACATCCGCTCGTTAATCACTCTGGTATACTTAAAATTAAACCCACCTATCAGCCCTCCATTAGTATTAAAATTAATGCCATAAGTAAATTCTTTTTTATAGAGATAATTCTCATCCTCTTCACTCCAAAACTGGGCAAAAACAAAGCTATTTAGTGTACTAATAAGAAGACAAGTAAAAACTGAAACTAAACCGGTTTTTTTTAGGTGTATTTTAAACATAACTCATAGTAATAAAAATACTAAATGAAATATCGTAGGACTTGTTTGAAGATTAGTTTGTGATATTGATAGTCGTATTTGTATTAACTAACAAGGATAGAAAAAAGGTTCTATTTTTTTAGAAACACTTATTCATGTGTATTCTAAACCATTTTTAGTGCCTCTGGTTTTACATTATCCTGTTAAATCACAATTAAAAAATATAATTAATAGCAACTCTATAACCTATAAGCACATAGATTATTTTCTACCTAAGAACTATGAATATGAGAAAGATTCTGATCTGCTCAATTTAGACAAAGGTTTAAAGTGCTTTGAATTTTAAAATGCTATTTAACTATCAGCTGTTCAATTTTGGTATTACTTTATCCATAAAATCGCGCATGTATGGATGTAACTTGCTTCTAAAGGCCTCAGTGTAATCATTTTTTGCAATAAAAATAGGAGTAGTGTGTAAATTATCGAGTTGTAGCTTGCCAGAGGCTTTGGCAAAATATAAAGCATTTACTGTATCAGTACCTCTACCGTGTTCAAAAGGATCAGTCTGAAAAAATGTTCGCGCAAAATCTATAAAAGTAATTTCTACTACTTCTAAATTACTTTCTTCCTTCACCTTTAAAATGGCAGAATCTTGCGTACTCATTCCTCGCCGCACTCTCCCTCCTAACGACCAAAGAATATCTGTTGCAGGCTTTTTTGTTCTTTTTACTAGAAGAATTCCTCCATTGTATTCTACAAGAATATCGTGACAAAACTGCACCAAACCGGCATGTGATTTTTCATAAACAGTGTGAGGAAGAAGATCAGCCTCCAATTTTTTAATATCCACAGGTTGACCGTCTTCAAAGAGGTATTCTTTCATCTATTAAAAAATTTTTGATTTCTGAATGTTCAAAAATTTGAGTACATTCACTAACGCACATAGATTTCAATCATCTTTCTGTGTGAATTTGAGATGATGAAAATTCATATTTGTTTCATTAAATTAAAATCTTAAAATGGCAGCAGTTCTTTCCACGTGTTTTTCAGCATATTGTATTTTATAGTACTGGGTAGCGCCTTCCACCAGTATTTATTCAGCTCAACAGCAAATGAGGGTTGCATATAGCAATTAATTACACAACCTTCACAAGCTGGCGCACGTCCTTCTAGGGCAATTATTTTTTGCACTTTTTCACTTTGGTACAATGACAATAAATTATTGTTTATGGGTATTTTCTCCAATCCTAAGTGATAACAAGGCAGCACTAAATGATTATCGGGTGAGATAACTAATGTACTGCTTCCAGCTTTACATACAGGATTCTCTGTGTGATTGCCTCCTTCGAGCCTTAATGCTATAAAGGCTTCATTGAGATAAACTTTTTTTCTACCAGCCCATTTTTTCAGTTTCAGCAAGTTTTCCCTAGAAATACTCCCTCCTGTTTCGACTTCATTATAATCAAAAACCGGGTTTAAGATAAGCACAAGCTTATTGGGTAAGCATATCTTTTGATAAACATCTTCAATCTCATCTAAATTTTCATTAAATACCGTAAATAGTATGTCGGGTTGTTCACCAATTTCTTTAGCCACTTTAATAGATTTCATCACAAAATCAAAACAATCTACCCCCCTCATATTATCATGTGTTTCTTTGTTCGCCGAATCAAGAGAAAAATGCAGCATATCTATTTTATCTTTCAGCTTTTTGGCAAGCTTTGGGTAAAGTAGTGTATTGGTTGTGATAGTAGTAATGAATCCTAGTTCCTTTGCTAGAGTAAGCAGTTGGTCAATTTCCCGATGTAGAAGGGGTTCTCCGCCAGTAAAATCGATCACTTTCACCCCTAACTTTTTCAAATCCATCAAATTTTTATGGGCATTTTCTAAATTAATATAGGGTGATGGACGCTCCCAAATATCACAAAATCCACATTTAGCATTACAGCGATAGGTTACATAGTAATTGCATAAAACAGGATGGGAAATGAGACGCATTTAGTTTTTATTAAAGTGTTGTATCTTTATAAAAAATGGTAAGATTAAAAAAAACCTAACATTATCTCTTAATAATCAGTTAGTTTTTAGTCTTTATAATAAAGGATAAATATAATGAACTAATCAAAACTATTACTTGTAATTATTTTTGTCGTGCTTGTATTATTTATCTCTTAGGAAATTACGCTCTACTTTTTTAGGATAATATTGCTTTCAATAATAAGCAACCACAATTCTCGGATGAAAGCTATTTTTACTATCTACAAAATATGAATAAAAAAATCACTATTATTTAAAATGAAAATTGGAATTGTTTGCTACCCAACTTATGGAGGTAGCGGAGTAGTGGCTACAGAACTAGGCAAAGCACTTGCAGCAGAAGGACATAAAGTTCATTTTATTACTTATTCTCAACCAACCAGGTTAGATTATTTTTCTGAAAATATATATTACCATAAGGTAGATATAAGAACATATCCACTTTTTAAATATCCACCTTATGAGCTGGCATTAGCTAGTAAAATGGTAAATATTGTACAGGTAGAAAAATTGGATTTATTACATGTACATTATGCTATCCCACACGCTTCGGCAGCGTTTATGGCAAAACAAATACTGGCTACCAAAGGCATTCGCATACCTGTTGTGACTACCTTACACGGAACAGATATTACTTTAGTAGGAAAGGATGAAAGTTATGAACCAGTAGTTTCTTTTAGCATTAATCAATCGGATGGTGTTACTTCTGTTTCAAGCGATTTGAAAAGAGAAACTTATGAACATTTTGATATCCATACCGAAATTGATGTAATTCCTAACTTCATAGACCTTAAGCGATTTAAAAAACAAAAGAAGGAACATTTTAAAAAAGCGATTTGCCCACACGATGAAAAACTCATCATACACACTTCTAATTTTAGGAAAGTAAAGCGGGTAGATGATGTGGTGAAGATTTTCTGTCACGTAAATAAAGTAGTTCCTTCAAAGCTATTGCTAGTTGGTGACGGCCCTGAAAGAAGAAAGATTGAAGATATGTGTATGGAAATGGGCATACTGGAAGATGTTCGTTTTTTAGGCAAATTAGAAGCAGTTGAAGAAGTGCTTTCGGTAAGTGACTTGTTTATTATGCCTTCTGAAAAAGAAAGTTTCGGTTTGGCAGCATTGGAAGCTATGGCATGTGAAGTACCTGTTATTTCTAGTAATGCAGGAGGAATTCCTGAGCTAAATTTAAATGGCATCTCAGGATTTACCAGTAATGTAGGTGATATAGCAGGCATGTCAAAAAATGCCATTCATATTCTTACAGAAAACCGCTTGCCTCAATTTAAAGAAAATGCTCTAAAACGCGCAAAAGAATTTGATGTAACCAATATTCTACCCCTATACGAAAAGCATTATGAAAGAGTAATGGAGAAAGTCACGAATGTGGTTTAGATAAAGCAAGATTATTTTCTAAAAATTATTGATAAAACAAACATATCATTTCTAAGAATTTCCTCAGGACTTATTGTCTTAAATAGGGTAGAAGAATAACGTAGTTCAAAATCTGCCAGTAGGTCTTTTTTTAATGCTTTTGTTAAACCGATACCTGCTATAAAGCCAGATTCATATTTTCTGATATTGTCTTCAAATAAGATAGTCCCAAAAAATGGACTCTCATCTATTATTTCAATATCCTGTCTTATTATTATTCCATTTTGAAAACCAACAGTGATAAAAGGTTTTAAAGCAAATGGCTTTTTATAAAAAGGATTATATTTAGCTAAAATGGGGAATGAAAGATAATCTACATTGAAAAATAATTCACTCTTAAAATCAAGTACATTACTATCAGGAACAGGATTTACTACCTTAATAATTTCAGATGATTTTTTTGAATAGGCAAGTTCTACCTGAAATGATATAGGACTATTATAGCTTTCCAGATTCAATATTAAACCCAACTGATAACCAAAATTAGCCCTTTCGTCCCCACCAAAATACACAGAATTCTCTCGAGTAAAAACAAGCCTATTACGGTTGTAAG
>JBCDJE010000140.1:0-8567 GCA_038748185.1 Bacteroidota bacterium | reverse complement strand
TGAAAAATTAGCTAATAAAGTTCGCTTGCAATTATAGTGAAATTATTAAGATTTTTTACTGGTATAAACAAGTGACATGAATACTAAATATAATTAGGTTTCCCTTTTCAGTAATGCTTTTTATATTTAAGCTAAATTCATTTTAAAATGAAAAAAACAGTTCAATACATTTATAAGGAAGATAACCTTCAACAATCAGAAGCTAATTTTTATAAAGCTGAAGATTTGCAGTTGCATGAGATGGTATTGAACATAGGGCCACAACATCCTTCAACCCATGGAGTACTGAGACTTGAAGTGCTGACTGATGGAGAATATATCGTTGATGTAGTGCCTCATTTGGGTTATTTGCACCGCTGCTTTGAGAAACATGCCGAAGCTATGCCATATAATCAAACAATCCCATTTGTGGATCGTATGGACTATCTAGCAGCAATGAACTCAGAGCACATTTATGCTATGGGTGTAGAGAAACTATTAGGCATTACTAACAAAATTCCAAAGAGAGTAGAGTATATTCGGGTTTTAGTAGCAGAGTTAAATAGATTGGCATCGCATTTTGTAGCGATTGGAACTTATGCTATAGATATTGGTGCATTTACTCCTTTTCTCTGGATGATGCGTGATCGGGAGCATATTCTTCGCTTGTTAGAATGGACTTGTGGTGCGAGAATGTTATATAATTATATCTGGGTAGGAGGTCTATATTATGACCTCCCTATAGGCTTTGAGGAAAGATGTGCTGAATTTGTGGCATATCTCAAACCGAAACTTATTGAATTACAGCAGTTAGTAATTAATAATAAAATTTTTATAGAAAGAACGGCTAATGTGGGCATTATGCCTTTGGATTTAGCCATTAACTATGGAATTACAGGCCCTATGCTTAGGGGAAGCGGACTGCGTTACGATCTTAGAAAAGTAGATGCCTACTCGGTTTATCCCGAAATTGAATTCAATATACCTATAGGAAATGGTGAAATGGGAACGAAAGGTGATTGTTGGGATCGAACTTACGTAAGAGTAATGGAATGCTATGAATCATTAAGGATTATTAAACAGTGTCTTGAACAATTAAAAGGGGCTTATAAAAGAGATCGAACTTTCGATCCACAGGAAGCAGTACCTAGAAAAATTTGGCCACAAGAAGATACAGATTTATATTTTAGGGGAGAGAGCCCGAAAGGAGAGTTAGGTTTTTATTTTAGGGCAAAAAAGAATAAAGATATTCCTCTAAGGGTAAAAGCCCGTTCTTGTTGCTTTGTAAATCTCTCTATTTTGTCAGCATTGAGTAGAGGAGCGATGATCGCCGATTTAGTAGCAATTATTGGTTCTATAGATATAGTGATGGGAGAGGTTGATAGGTAGGAATAAATTGGAATCTGAAATTGAATTTTTAATATTTTAGAGAAGTAAAAAGAGAACATTTTGATATATTCTCTTTTTATGTACTTCGAATTCAATTATCTGTTATTTCCCAATAACAATTGATTCTCTATCAATTGCCGAAACTTGGAAATAACCTAAAGCGCCATTGCTGATGTTGTTTCTTAAATTAGCAGGTATGGGGCCAAAAACACCTCCATCATTATTCAAGAGTGTTTGTAAGTCTGAGAAAAACAGAAAAGCGTTTCGAGTAATACTGTACATTTCTACAGTTACAGAATCTTCTAAAGCGTAGAAGAAACCTATTTCAAGTCCATCAATAGATTCACCTATAACTGCATCATCAGAAAAATAGACCTCTTGGGCGTCATCATTTTCAATTACGCCATTTGTATAAAATTTAAAAAGATAATAATCTTCGGTTTCAGGAGGCTCTCTTGTAAACAAAAATACATCATAGTATTCACCGCTGTCGTCATTATCTTCTTCAAGTTCCTGTCTTTCTTCTTCATCAATCTCCCAAGTTAAACTATCAATAGTAGTAATAGGTAACATGGATTCACTCGCTTCAAACAGTTCTCCTTCAATATTTACCAACAGTGAGTAAGTTCTACCAATTTCTCCTGTGAAGTTAGCAGTATAGCGACCAGGAGTGTCTTCAGATTCTTCAAAAGTGAATATATTACCTGCATCATCTTCAATAACTACACTTGCATTACTTATTTTCTCCGTAGCACCAGAATTGTAATATCCTGTCGATCTACTAACAGTAACTTGCTGAGTTGTTGCAGCATTCGTAACTAAACCTTCAATAACATACCTTGGACTTGCTTGGTTAAGATCAGGCGTAATAGTTTGTTCTAAGTTATTACAAGCAGTAACTAAACTTGCAATAATTGATGCGAAAATGAATAGCTTAAAAACATAAAAAAATTGTTTATTGCTTGTCATACTAATATATATTTTAGTTTTCTTAAAATCGTTTTATTGGCTTTAAAATGTTTTAACTAGAGAATTAAAATCGTACTCGCCAAGCATAGGAAATCAGAATAGGAAACAAGGAGACCCTTCGCAATTCTTTTTCGCTACCATCACCTATTACATCTCCATCATCATTTTGCCTCGTTCTTGAGTAAATGGTAAAAGGATTTCTGCGATTGTAGACATTATAAATGCCTAAGTTTTGTGAGGTTTTCCACTTTCTTGTACTATTTTTTTTCCCCTCTCTCGTAACAGAAATATCTAGCCTATGAAAGTCCGATAATTTATAGCCATTTCTTTCACTTATAAGGTCAACATTATAACCGTCAAACTCATATCTTCCGGTGGGTAAGGTAATTGGTCTACCTGTGTAATACACAAAGTTTGCTCCTAACATATACCTTTCAGAAAGCTGATAAGTAGCTGCAATATTGAATGAGTGCCTTCGATCAAAGTTAGACAAAAACTCCATGCCTTGGTTCACATCAGGTACTACACGTGTGGTTTTGGACCAGGTATAGTTGGCAAAACCGGTTAATCTTCCTTCATTTTTCTTTACATTAAACTCTATGCCGTAAGAATCTGAATCACCTTGTCTATATTCTGTGGCTAAGTCTTCGTTAAAGAATAACTGGGCATTATCAGCAAAATCTGTAACATTCATCATTTCCTTGTAATATATCTCCGTTGAAAATTCATAAGTATTGCTTACAAAATTTCTGAAGTAACCTACTGAAATCTGATCTGATTTTTGTGGATCAAGATATAGACTACTAGGCGCCCATGTATTAAAAGGAATAGGAACAGTGGAATTGGCAATTAAATGGATATTTTGTATCATTCTTTGATATGATGCTTTTAGCGAGCTAGCATCATTTAAAGTATAACGTGCTGAAAACCTTGGTTCTAGGTTATGAAATGTTTTTATTGGTTCAAACCTATCATATTTTCTTACTTCCAACACGTTAATATCTACATTATCAGTTGGGTCTTCATAGATTTTCACATCTGCTTTGCCTGTATTTTGGAATATAGAGTAACGTAAACCATACTGAACGGAAAAACGATCGGTGATCTGTTGTGTATTACCTAAATAGAATGCATAATCCATTGCATACATTTTATCGAGTTGTACAGTAGTAAATATGGAGCGATCTCCCTTTGGAACAATTCTTCCTGGAGAAAATCTACGGTAAGTAGCAGAAGCGCCAAAACTTATTTCGTTTTTAGGATTTAGAAAAAATGTGAGATCTTTCTTTAAAGTTGCTTCTTGCATACTAGCTGTCCATTCAAAACCTTGGGTATCGTCATCGAGCGAAATTTTATAGTCAAAATCACTGAAAGCAAAAGTAGTGTTAGAAAAAAGGCGCTCACTAAATAAGTGATTCCAACGAAAGGTAGTGGTTTTATTCCCCCAACCTATGCCGCCGTCATCAAAATTAATAACATCGCGACCTAAGTAAGCTGCTAAGAAAAAGCGATTCTTATTATTAGGTTTCCAATTTACTTTTGCATTGAGGTCATAAAAATAAACTGGTATGCTCTGCCCAACTGCTTTGGCAATTAAATCGGCATAAGATCTTCTTCCAGAAATGATGAATGAGCTTTTGTCCCTTACAATAGGTCCTTCTAGCATGATTTTACTGGCTAGTGTTCCAATAGAACCTGCTCCTGAAAGTCTGTTCGTGTTACCATCTTTTGTTCTAACATCTAATAAAGATGAAAGCCTGCCACCATACTGTGCAGGAATACCCCCTCTATAAAGTTCAGAGCTTTTAATTACATCGGCATTAAACACTGAAAATAAACCAAATAAGTGAGATGGATCGTAAACAGGAGCTTCGTCGAGTAGAATCATATTCTGATCGGCACTACCGCCACGTACAAAAAAAGCAGAAGTTCCTTCTCCTGCTGTTAATACTCCTGGTTGCATCTGAACCATCTTTATAATATCAGGTTCACCAAAAAGTGCAGGAAGATTTTTTACCTGCACAATATTAATCTCAGATTTCCCAATCGAAAGATCTTTTACATTATGGTCTTCTTCTTCAGCCTCTACTACTACTTCTTGTAGTTGTGTGGTTGATTCGGAAAGTTGTAAGTTAAGTGATTGATTTTGTGAGAGCTTAATTTTCTTTTTGAGTGTTTCATAACCAATAAAGCTGAGAGTGAGGTTATATTCTCCTTCGGGTAAGGTAATAGAGTAAAAGCCATAAGGGTTTGAAACTACGCCGTTTTTAATTTCTTCTACAAAAAGAGTGACGCCTAAAAGTTCTTCACCGGTACCTGCATCTTTGACATAACCGCTAATTGTATAATTCTGCTGTGAAAAAGAATAAAAACTAATTAAAACTAGAGAAATAGATAGACTAATTCTTTTAATCTGACACATAAAGTTTTGTTTGTATAAACGTGATAAATTTTTTGAGTGCTTATTTAATGGTATTTCTGGTGCTTAATAGGTGGGTGATTTCATCTTCTATAATCATGTTTTCATAATTATTAATTGAATTTGCAAAGCCTTTCATATAGCTTTTTACAGTGATTAACTGCGCTTTATTTTTACGCCTCAATAGTTTTGTTAAACTGTTTTTCATCACATTAAAATTGTTGAACTGAAATAAATATTAAAAAACTACGCCTACTATAGGCAACGGTTTGAGATTGTGGAATCTTTGTAGGTAGTAACTATACTATACGTGAGAGATAAACGGGATTGCTCAAAGAAAAGCTATGTATTTGAAAAGATTATTTTAAACGGCTGAGTTATAGGATTGAACGGACTTTTTTTTCTTCTAATGGATATGCATTTACAGATAGCAATAAAAAAAGTTGCCTGCATTGTGCAGACAACCAGTAGTAGTGTTAGGTGTTTTTTTGATTGGTTATAGTAAATCAAGTATACATATAACCTGAAACTAAGTCTAATTATTTTGTGAAATGTTCATTGAAAGTAAGTACTGGTATCGCTGAGTGATTGGCTACTTCTTCAGCAATGCTGCCAAAAAACAAATGTGAAATCCCTGTCCTTCCATGCGTACACATAGCCAAAATATCTGCATTAATGCTTTGCCCAAATGCCCTGATACCTTCTTCTTCTGTATAATAGTTGAATACTTCAGCTTTATAATCCTCAAATTGATGTTGTGCAGCAAATTCTTTTATAAATTTTAAAGTATCAGGAGTGGTTTCGAAAGTATTAGGTGTAATTACTTTAACAAAAATAATTTCGGCCATAAATACTTGCTGTATTTTCTTGAGCGCCCTTACAGCATTATCGGAGACGTTTCTAAAATTAGAAGCGAAAACAATTTTTCTGGGATCAAAAGATTCGGTATAACTCTTCACTGTTAATACAGGGACTTTTGCCATTCTAATTACACGTTCAGTATTAGACCCTACTAGTACTTCATCTATCCCGCTAGCTCCTTTTGAGCCTATTACTATTAAATCTGTCTCATCTTGTATTACAAATTTGGCGATATGTTTTTGGAAAGAATCAAAAACCACATGCTCTTTTATATTGGCTTTGGAATGCTTCTCAATAACCTCCTGCATTTGTGCTTTGGTTTTTCGCATTAGTTGTGCCATGTACTGTTTATAAAAAGCAGGATCATCGGAATCGTTATAAGGATTACCCATTATGTCGAGGCTGTCGTGATGACCAACTATCGGAATATCAACTATATGTAAAAGTGTTATTTCAGCATTTGTTCTTTCTGCAATTTCTACTGCAACTGATAAGGCATTATTAGCTTCTTCTGAAAAGTCTGTCGGGACTAAAATTTTATTAAGGTTATTCATATAATTACTGGTTAAGTGGTTAGTTAGCTACTATCTTAAATATACTTTTAAAGGAAAACGGAAAAAATGATTTCTCTCATCGGAAAAGCAATTAATCGTCATTAATGCTTGTTTTTTGTATTTATTATTTGCCAAAGTCGGTAATAGAATAATGTCTAAACTTAGAAGAGGTAAATTTTTTTAAGCTTTTTGAATGTTTAGATTTGCTGCTCTAAATAGTAGCTAATATTAAAATCTTAACATTGGATAAAAACGGGTCACTTACATTTATTAAAGATAAAAAGACCAACCTTTTTATTGTACTTAGTGGTATATTTCTTACTAACGCAATAATTGCTGAAGTAGTAGGGGTTAAAATATTTTCTTTTGAAACATTAATCGGAACTAAGCCTGCGCAAATTAAGCTATTAAGCGAGTTTGTTTTAGATTTTAACCTTACCGCCGGTGTAATGATCTGGCCGGTTGTTTTTATCACTACCGATATTATAAATGAGTATTTTGGTAAAGAAGGTGTACGTAGAATTTCTTTCTTAACAGCAGCTTTCATCGCTTATGTATTTATTGTAATATGGATTGTAACGGACTTACCACCTGCTAAATTCTGGTTGGATGTAAATAGTGTTGATCCACAAGGGAATTACTTTAATATTAACGATGCGTTTTCTACTATTTTCAGACAAGGATTGGGAATTATTATTGGTTCTTTAACTGCTTTTTTAATTGGGCAACTAGTCGATGTTTTTACTTTTCAGTGGTTGAGGAAATTTACTGGTAGTTCTAAAATTTGGCTAAGAGCGACAGGATCAACCTTAGTATCTCAATTTATAGATAGTTTTGTTGTATTAGGTGTAGCTTTTTACCTGTTCGGAAACTGGAGTTTAAACCAAGTGATTGCGGTAGGTATTATTAATTACATATATAAATTCTCTGTAGCAATTTTGCTTACACCGTTACTGTATGTTGCCCATTATCTTATTGATACTTATTTAGGTAAAGAGCTTTCTGAGCAAATGGTAGCTGCAGCTTCTGAAAGCCAGTTTTTCACCAAGGCTGAACACTAAAAAACCTTGCAGATAGTGTTTTATGTTTTTTGATGAGAAGAAAAAAGTTATTGATGAAATTACCTTCCTTATCCGATTTTTATATTATTCTCTATTGATTTATCAACATGCTTAGTGTGAAGAGTATAATCGCTTTTAGGATTTATATATTCTATAGGATATTCTAGAGTAAGCCAAGCAAGATATCCTCCTGCAAGGTTTTTTACATTTTGGAAGCCGTTAGCTTTCAAAATGAGTACTGCGACATAGCCTCTTACACCTCTTTGGCAATAGACAATAATTTCCTTTTCTTTATCAAGCAATAATAGATTTTCACGCAGTATATCCAAGGGCTTATTAATCGCTCCTATAATTTTTCCTTGCTTCAATATTTCACTTTTTTCTCTTACATCTATTAGAATTTTATCACCTAGCTTATTTTGTTGCATTAGCGCTAACAAATGAGTTGGATCAATATCATCAAATTGTTGATCTAAAGTACGGCTACCAATAAACCCAGAAGTAATAACAGCATCTTTGGCAGGTGAAAAGGGTGGAGCATAAGCCAAATCAAGTTGCATTAAGTCTTGCATTTTGAGTTTTGCATAAATACCCGTGCTAAGCACATCAATTCTTTTATCTACTCCCTTTTCTCCAAAAATCTCAGCCCCTAGTAAAGTTTTACTTTCAGGAGAATAAAAAACTTCTACATATAAGTCTGTAGGATTATCGTAAAAAGAAGGGGTTGCAGGTGTTACAAAAAAACTGGAAAGATAAGGGATATTTTTTGTTTTTAGCATCTTAGCTGTTAAGCCAGTTTTTGCTAAGGTATAGTCAAATACTTTTATAATGGTGGTATTATAAGCGCCTTTAAAAACTTCATTACCTCCGGCAGCATTGGCTCCTGCTACTCTGCCTCCTTTATTAGAGTGAGTCCCCATAGGAAAGTAATCGTAATCGCCGGTTACTATGTTTTTTAGACTTACGCAATCCCCGGCTGCATAAATCCCCGGTAACGAAGTACGCATGTGCTCATCAACTAGTAATGCCCCATTTTTTAGATGTTCTACACCTTCGGCAAGTAGCAGTTCTGTGTTTGGTTTTAAGCCCACAGAAACCAATAAGTAATCTGTCTTAATGTGGTCACCATTACTTAAAATAAGCTCATTGGTTGCTGGGTTTACTGCGGTAAGCTGAACGCCTTTACGAATATCTACTTCTTTTTCTTTGAGCACATTGTAAGCCATAGTGCTAAACTTTTTATCCCAAATAGGAAGTATATCGTTTTGCAATTCTATTAAACTTACTTTTTTACCGATTTTTCTGAGATTTTCAATAACTTCTACTCCAATTAGC
>JBCDJE010000139.1:0-8653 GCA_038748185.1 Bacteroidota bacterium | reverse complement strand
TTTTTAAATGTAACTGCTGAATATACTTACCAACAATATCGAATTCAAGATTTACTTGAGTGTCCTTTTTAATCTGTTGAAAGTTAGTATTCTCATAAGTGTAAGGGATAATGGCAACACTCAGTTGCCCTTCCTTTGCATTCACCACTGTTAAACTGACACCATTGATGCAAATAGATCCTTTCTCTACTGTAAAATTTCCGGTTTTAGCATCATACTCAAAAGTATAAAACCAACTACCAGCTTCATCTTTTACAACTATACAATTAGCGGTTTGATCAACATGACCTTGTACTATGTGACCGTCAAACCTACCGTTTGCAGGCATGCTCCTTTCTAGGTTTACCAAAGTGCCTACTTCCCAGTTACCCAGATTACTTTTACGAAGGGTTTCTTGTATAGCTGTTACACTATGTAAATTGTTTTCTATAGCTGTTACTGTAAGGCAAACACCATTATGTGAAAGACTTTGATCAATTTTTAATTCTGGAGAAATGGGTGATTGAATTTTAAAAATTACATTTTCCTGGTCTTTTTCTATAGCTTTTACCTCTCCCAAGGCTTCAATTATTCCTGTAAACATGTGATAGTAATTATTTTTAGTGTTATATATTAAATGGTAGAATTTTAAAATCTTATTATGTAGGCGTTGATAAAGCTAATTCAAAAAAGCTTTGGATTTAGCCACTACATTATCCAGTCCGTTTATATCTTTTCCACCAGCAGTAGCATAGAAAGGTTGCCCACCACCACCACCTTTAATTTCTTTGGCAAGTTCTCGAACAATTTTTCCAGCATCCAGTCCTTTGCTTTTCATAATATCTTCGGAAAGCATAACAGCAATTTGTGGTTTACCTCCAATATTTGCTGCTAAAACTAAATACAAATTGGTCACCTTATTTCTTAAATCGAAAGCTAGTTTTCTCAAGGCATCGGCATTGGGTAAATTTACTTTTTCGGTAATTAGGTTGACTCCATCTAATGCTTCTGCACGATTTGCCAAACTGTCTTTTAGGCGGTTAATTTCTTGCAGTCTAAGCTTTTCAAGCTCTTTCTGCATTTCATTCCGCTCTTCAACTAATACACTTACTGCTTTTTTTATGTCTTTTGGTTGCTTAAGCAGTTCTTCTAATTCTTTCAAAATAAGTTGCTGAGAACTTATTAATTCGTCGGCTTTATCGGCTGTTACGGCTTCAATTCTTCGCACCCCGGCAGCTACGGAACTTTCTCCAATAATTTTTAAGAAGCCAATTTTTCCTGTTGCAGATACATGCGTACCTCCACAAAGTTCTATGGAATAGTCTTTATCAAAAGTGATAACCCTTACAAAATCTCCATATTTTTCACCAAAAAGCGCTGTAGCACCCATCGCTTTGGCTTTTTCTATAGGTACATTTCTTTGTTCATTCAGTTGGATATCTTTCCGTATTTTTTGGTTCACTAACTTTTCAACAGCTGCTACCTCCTCATCTGTCATTTTAGCAAAATGTGAAAAGTCAAAACGAAGGATTTTCTCATTTACCAGAGAACCTCTTTGTTGTACATGCTCGCCCAACACTTGCTTAAGAGCTGCATGAAGTAGATGAGTGGCTGAATGGTTATTTTCAGTTAGCTTCCTTTTATTTTCATTTACTATACACTGAAAAGTTGCTGTTAGATCTTTGGGTAGCTTTTTAGAAAAGTGGATAATTAAGTCATTCTCTTTTTTTGTATTGATGATAGAAACTTTCTCTTCATTATTTTCAATGTATCCGGTATCCCCTACTTGCCCACCACTTTCAGCATAAAAAGGAGTTTTATCTAAAACTATTTGATAGATAGTACCCTCTTTTTCTTCTAGCTTTCGATATCGCAGTATTCTAGCATCTGTTTTAAGTAGTTCATAACCAACAAAAGAGGCCTCTTCATCTTCATGTATAATATGCCAATCCCCTTTTTCAGCCGTCTGCACATTTCTTGAGCGAATTTTCTGTTTCTCCAAAGCTAGGTCAAAACCTGCTTTATCAACCTCAAAATCATGCTCACGTGCAATTAAAGCAGTAAGGTCAAAAGGGAAACCAAAAGTATCATACAATTCAAAAGCATCTTCTCCACTAATAATCTTATCTTTTGCTGATTTTTCCATTAAACCTTGAAGAATAGATAATCCATTTTCTAACGTTTTTAGAAAAGCATTTTCTTCTTCAAAAACTACTTTGACAATAAATTCTTGTTGTCCTTTAATTTCAGGAAAAACATCTTGAAATTGCGCTATAAGTACTGGAACCATCTTATACAAAAAAGGCTCTTTAAATTCTAGAAAAGTATACCCGTAACGTACCGCCCTACGCAATATCCTTCTTATTACATATCCTGCTTTATTATTTGAGGGTAATTGTCCATCAGCAATGGCAAAAGCTACTGCTCTGATATGATCTGAAACTACCCTTATAGCGATATCTATTTTTTCGTCTTTACCATAATCTACTCCTGCCTTTTTAGCTACAAATTGGATTAATGGCTGAAAAACATCAGTATCATAATTAGACTTTTTTTGTTGGATAGCCATTACCAATCTTTCAAAGCCCATCCCAGTATCAACATGGGCAGCAGGTAACTTTTCTAACTCTCCACTTGCCAATCTGTTAAATTGAATGAATACTAAATTCCATATTTCGATTACTAATGGATGGTCTTGATTCACCAAGGCTTTTCCAGATTCTTTCTGTAATTCACTCTCCTCTCTTAAATCGATGTGAATTTCAGAACAGGGACCACAGGGCCCTGTATTTCCCATCTCCCAGAAATTATCTTTTTTAGAAGCGTAGATTATTTTGCTTTCATCTATATATTTCTTCCAAATATTAGCCGCTTCATTATCAAGCTCAAGCCCGTCTTTTGTATCGCCTTCAAATACAGTTACATATAAACGGCCTTTAGGTAGCTTATAAATTTCTGTGAGTAATTCCCAAGCCCATTTTATAGCATGTTCTTTAAAATAATCACCAAAAGACCAGTTGCCAAGCATCTCAAACATGGTATGGTGGTAGGTATCAATACCTACTTCTTCCAAATCATTATGCTTACCCGATACACGTAAACATTTTTGCGTATCTGCTACCCTATTCGTTTGAGGTGTTTTTGTTCCTAGAAAGTAGTCTTTAAATTGATTCATCCCCGCGTTGGTAAACATTAAAGTAGGATCATTTTTTACCACTAAAGGGGCAGAAGGAACAATTTCGTGTTGCTTCTCTTTAAAAAATTCCAGAAACTTTTTTCTAATTTCTTGTGCCTCCATATTCACTCCTCAAAAAAATAAATTGAAATTTTATCCAATAAATTCTAAAAATAATTACATAAATTGCATTAATAAATTAATGCGACAGGTATCATTTTTAAACAATTGATCGTTTTGTTGCATAAGCCGCATTAAATTATCTTACTTTGCGGGACAAATTTAGTACAAATTCATCAACTAATGGCAAAGATCAAATACTATTATGATACCGAAACTTGTAGGTATGAAAGGGTTAAAACTTCGCCCATCGAGATAGTTGTTAATGCTTTAGGGTTATTATTTGTTTGTGTAATAGTCGGTACCATCTTCGCTGTCATCTATCTTAAAGTTTTCCCGTCTTCTAATGAATTAAAGTTGGCTAAGGAAAATGAAAAGTTGCTTTACTATTACAATAGCTTGAATAAGGAGTTGTCATCGGTACAAGAGATGATGACAGTTTTGCAGAAAAGAGATGATGATATTTACCGAACTATTTTTGAAGCAGAACCCATACCCATAGAAATTAGACAAGCAGGCTCAGGGGGAAGTCGTAAATTTCAAGATTTAATTGATGAGAGATTAGAAAGAGAAGAACTTGTGATAAACTCATTGAGCAAGATTGATGTAATTAAAAGGCAAATGTATATTCAGTCTAAATCTTTTGATGAAATTATAGAGTTAGCCCGCTCAAAAAAGAAAATGCTAACACATATACCAGCTATTCAGCCCGTTGCGAATAAGGAACTAAAAAGGTTGGCTTCAGGATATGGCATGCGATTCCATCCTATCTTAAAGATTAGACGGATGCATTCAGGTTGTGACTTTTCAGCACCAGTTGGAACACCAATTTATTCTACAGGAGATGGTAAGGTAATTAAGGCTAAAAAGTCAAGACGTGGTTATGGCAATGAAATTGAAGTTGATCATGGTTTTGGTTATATCACAAAATACGCTCACCTCTCTGAGTTTGAAGTACGAATTGGGCAAAAAGTTAAAAGAGGTCAGATCATTGGCAGGGTTGGAAATACAGGTCTTTCAGTTGCGCCACACTTGCACTATGAAGTAATTTATAAAAATAGGAAAGTAAATCCTGTTAACTATTTCTTTAACGACCTCACCGACCAACAGTATGACGAAATAGTAAAAATATCGTCACTTGAAAATCAATCATTAGGTTGGTAATATTTAACACAATCGATATTTAGAAAGGCGGTCTATTGACCGCTTTTTTTGTTTGCAATAACTTGTTTTTTTAGGAATATTTTTTAGAATTGCCGTATACGCACATAACTTTTGTTTTTTGCCTTGTACTTTATTGCACTAAATGGATATAGAAAAAAGATATTATTCTATTGGAGAAGTTGCTGATATGTTTCAGGTAGCTACTTCATTAATCAGGTTTTGGGAAGGGCAATTTCATACAATACGACCTAAAAAAAACAAAAACGGCATAAGACAATATACCAAACAAGACATCGAGGCTATTAGAACCATTTATCATTTAGTGAAAGAAAAGGGATTCACACTAAGTGGTGCCAAAGATGCTTTAAAAAATCAGCCTAAGATTAATGAAAATCTTGAAGCGATTAATTCATTAAAAAAAGTAAGAGAGTTCCTTCTGACAATAAGAAAACAGATTAAAGAATGATTTGAAGAAATTTAAAGGATGTTAAAAGTTTGAGCAAGCTTTTCCCCATTGTCATTTCATCTGATTATAAATCTATTAATAGTTTAATTAACTGGTAACATTTAGCTCTTACTTTTTAGAAAATGTAGCATCTTTATTAGAACAAGATTTTAACCTTATTTCTCTCCTTTTTTCATCCAGACTATCACGCCTTATATAAATAAAATTAGCTAGCTTTGCAGCCAAAATTATACGACTTATGTAAAACAGTCATTAAAAAAGTTTAAGCTCAAAAATCTAAGCAATGATAATAGGAGTTCCTAAAGAGATTAAAAATAATGAAAATAGAGTTGCCTTAACACCCGCCGGAGTAAAGGCATTAAGTTCAAGAGGTCACGACGTGTATATTCAAAAGACTGCCGGAAGTGGAAGCGGTTTTAAAGATGATCTTTACGAATCAGCAGGAGCTACACTTCTTCCTTCCATAGAAGATGTGTATGCCAAGGCTGAAATGATAATGAAGGTAAAAGAGCCTATAGAGCCCGAATATAATTTAGTGAAAGAAAATCAAGTATTATTCACTTATTTCCATTTTGCATCTTCCGAAGCACTTACGAAAGCAATGGTTAAAAGCAAAGCAATTTGTATTGCTTACGAAACAGTAGAAAGCGCTGATAGGACCTTACCTTTATTAATCCCCATGTCAGAAGTTGCAGGCAGAATGTCTATACAGCAGGGTGCTAAATACTTAGAAAAACCTTTAGAAGGATTAGGCATTTTATTAGGTGGCGTTCCGGGAGTAAAACCGGCTAAGGTTCTCATTTTAGGAGGTGGTATAGTAGGAACACAGGCAGCGAAGATGGCAGCAGGCTTAGGTGCTGATGTAACCATTATGGATATAAGCTTACAGAGACTTCGCTACCTTGATGACATTATGCCTGCCAATGTGCATACTATGATGTCGAATGAGTACAACATAAGAGAATTGATTAAGACACATCATTTAATTGTTGGAGCAGTTTTAATTCCTGGAGCAAAAGCACCTAGTTTAATTACTAGAGATATGCTCAAAGAAATGATACCAGGTACAGTTTTAGTAGATGTCGCCGTTGACCAAGGAGGGTGTATAGAAACTTGCAAGCCAACAACACATCAAAATCCTACTTTTGTTATTGATAATGTTGTACACTACTGCGTAGCAAATATGCCAGGAGCTGTACCTTTTACTTCTACTTTAGCACTTACAAACGCAACTTTACCTTATGCCCTGCAAATAGCTGAAAAAGGTTGGAAAAAAGCTACAAGTGAGCGTAAAGAATTGCAACTTGGCTTAAATATGATTAATGGTAACATCGTCTATAAAGCGGTAGCTGAAGCATTTGATATGCCTTATGAACCAGTTGAATCATTTTTACAAAGATAAAATCTAAAAGAAAAGAGTTGCCAAATTAAATTTTTGAGCAGCTCTTTTTTTTACGCTTATAATTCAGGTTGAACCCCTGTATAATTAAAGGGGCTTATTTTTTTCAAACTGTTTTTTAAAGCATCTTCAACTTCAAGTCCATCTATAAAACTGTGGATACTTTCCTGTGTAATTTTCTCATTTTTACGTGTCAAAGCTTTTAGTGCTTCATAGGGTTGAGGATAATTTTCTCGACGCAGTACAGTTTGAATAGCTTCGGCGACTACTGCCCAATTTTCTTCTAAGTCTTCATTTAGCCTATTTACATTAAGCTCAAGCTTGCCAAGTCCTTTTTGTAAAGATTTCAAAGCAATACAAATATGCGCTACGGGCACACCAATATTACGTAACACTGTTGAGTCAGTAAGGTCTCTTTGCAAACGAGAGATAGGTAATTTTGCAGCTAAATGTTCTAATAAAGCATTTGCAATACCTAGATTGCCTTCAGCATTTTCAAAATCGATAGGATTCACTTTATGTGGCATGGCAGAAGAACCAACTTCTCCTGCTTTTATTTTCTGTTTAAAATAGCCTAATGAAACATACTGCCAAACATCTCTGCTCAAATCTATTAGAATAGTATTGAGTCTTTTTAATAGATCAAACCAAGCAGCCAAAAAATCATAATTTTCAATTTGGGTAGTAAATAATGCTCTATTGAGACCAAGCTTATTATTTACAAAATCATTAGCAAAGGCAAGCCAGTTAGTTTCCGGATAGGCAATATGATGCGCATTGAAATTACCCGTTGCTCCACCAAACTTGGCTGCATAAGGAATATTTCCATAGGTATTAAACTGCTGGCTTAAACGATACACAAAAACAGCCATTTCTTTTCCTAAAGTAGTAGGAGAAGCCGGTTGACCATGCGTAAACGCCAACATAGGTTGTTTTTCCCAATTCTTTGATAGCGTTTTCAAAACTTCTATTACTGTCGCATACTCAGGAAAAAGGATTTTTTCAAAAGCTTCTTTCATAGAAAGTGGAATAGCCGTATTATTTACATCTTGAGATGTAAGTCCGAAATGCACAAACTCCAATACATTTTCCATTCCTAAAACCTTCATTTTCTCTTTTATAAAATACTCAACAGATTTTACATCATGATTGGTAATTTTTTCTGTCTCTTTAATTGTTTGCGCATCATCCAGCGTGAAGTTTTCATAAATAGACCTTAAATGCTTATGATCATTTACAGAGATATGTGCTAACTGAGGAAGTGGAATTTCAGTGAGGGCAATAAAGTATTCTATTTCTACCCTTACCCTATATAGTATAAGGGCATATTCAGAAAAGTATAGGGAAAGGTTATCTGTTTTACCTCTATATCTACCATCTACCGGTGAAATGGCTGTCAGCTTGCTTAGTATCATCTGTTTAAAACTTTTTGATTTCTGAATATTCAAAAAATTGGAATACATACAGGAACTCTTATAAATTTTGATCATTTTCGTTGTGAACTTGAAATGATACAAATTCATATTCGTTTCATCTTGGCTGTATTATAATAAGTGACAAAACTAGTAAAATTTGGCGTTATACTCGGTGTGAAAATACTTTCTTAGACATTAAAAAAACCAGAAAGGAAATAGGCCTTTATTAAGCCCAGTTTTCTTTTTTTATCAAGTTTTCAATATGCGCATAATGATGTCGGCTATGCCAATCGTAAAGTGCTAGCATATTTTTTAATGGAATTACTTTTTTTGTTTCAGGATGAATCAGACTTTTCTCCCAATCTTTTTCTTCCATTTGACGCATGAGTTGAACCCATCTTTCATGTAAAGCATATAATAACTTTATGGGAGGCATTATATCTCCTGCTACACTATCAGTTAAGCTCCCCCAACGGTCTTCGTGATAAGCTTTAATTAGTGGAATATCTTCGGTTAGTGTCCATTTAAAACGAATATATGCATTTGTATGGCTATCAGGAACATGGTGCACTAATTGCCTAACAGTCCATCCATTGAGCCTATAGGGCGTATCTAGTTGCTTATCATCTAATGTTTGAACTAACTTTTCAAATGCTTTAGGAAATCCATTAAGATTCGAAATCCATTGCTGAATATGTTTTTCTGCAATTACCTCAGGTGCTACAAGCTTCCCAATAGGATATTTTAATTTTTCTAAATCTACTTCAGTCATTTTATATTATCATAGGTTTTTATACATCAATCTTTTATTACTTATGAATTAAATATAAGCGATTTCATCTATTGATATAGGGCTTATGGAAAATGTTTTAATAAACTAGTATTCGTATGCTAAGGATATATTCCTTCTATATTGCGTAGCACCCGTTTATTTC
>JBCDJE010000138.1:0-8688 GCA_038748185.1 Bacteroidota bacterium | reverse complement strand
TAAAAAAGTTTATTAAATTATAGTAATCCTTTAGTATTTAAGAAAAAACAATTATGAATTTTCATTTTGCGTAACAGTACATAATTTTATTTTCTCTGTTTTTCCTCTTAATTCATTTTCGCCTAATAAATTAACTTTAAATTCAGTAGCAAGTTCTAAGTTTTTCTTCAAATCATTTGAAACAAGCAAATCTACTTGGTAATGATTACAAAGTCCTTGAATACGGGCAGTTGCATTGAGTACATCACCCGTAAAAATGATTTCTTTTTTAAGTGCACCAATTTCCCCTGTAGTTACTTTCCCAAAATGGTAACCTGCTTTGAACTCCGGTAAAACGCCAAAACTTTTCATATACCAATCAGTTCGTTTCTTCAAGTCTTTTTTCATTGCAAAAAAGCATTTTATACAATTGTTATCTCTAATACCTGCTTTAAACTCCCATGATACAACAATCTCATCCCCAACGTATTGATATACTTCTCCAGAATACTTAACTATAGCATCAGACAGATCGAAATAATATTCCTTTAGCAATTCAAAATATTTTACATGACCTATCTTTTCAGCTATACTGGTAGAAGATTTCATATCAGCAAACATAAATATCCTATTTTCCTCCTTAGGCGTATGATATTTACCGGTAAAAAAATTGATTAGCACACGGTGTCCGATATTCTCACTAATTTCCGAATAAAAAAGGGAAACCCCTAATGCTATCGCCAATTGCACGGCTGTACTCAAATGTGTTATACTAGTAAGAAACTCAGACAATTTATGCCATACTCTTTTATCAAGCAAACTGGTATTCAGTTCCATACTGGCTGCTATAGGAAAAGTGCCAGCCGTAATAACGAATAAGAGAAGCGTATATAAGAAAGTTTTATACAAGATTTTTTTCGTGAAACTCTTTTTTACAAATACGTTATTAAGATAAACTAATTCAATGATGCCAATAATTAGCCCAACAGCGCTTACTGCCAAGCTCATAAAAAAGAATATTTCAAAGTCTATCTGAATTGCCGTAGATGGGAGTTTATTCAGCCCTCCAGCAGCTGCATATTCAACAATCAGAAAAACCAGACTAGATACATACCATATCACACCAAAGGGTATTATGCGGGCTATATTTCTTCTTGCCTTTGGCGATAACGATTTTAACATATTTTACCTATAACTAAATGAATCATATGGAAAACTCTAACCGCCAACTTCAAAAGATACTAATGCAAAAAATGAAGGCTATTACTAAAATATAAACTAGCCCATTATTGCTTCTTCAATATGAACTTCCTTTTACTTGAAGCAGTAGCTGTCGGAAAATCAGTCGGTACTTCAGTTTGCGTTACCTTTCCAGTGGCTGCCCATTCTATTCCTCTTTTAAGTATCGTCATTAATCCTACACACTCAAAGGAGTAATCTGCATGCCCCATAGTGGTATGAAATACCCTACCTTTTCCATAATCTATGGTCATAATCTTGGGTTCATGTCGGTTAGTACCTTTTTTATCTGTATCAGAAAAGGCTGTACCTAGCACTTTTAGATTCTCTGCAGGGCCTCTTAAACGGTCATATAATTCGTCTTGGGTATGCAACCATTGTTTGGGTAATCCTTTAGTAATAGGATGTGTTTCATCTCTGTGGATAATTAGGTATTCATGTTGGGGGCCATGTGAACCTCCCCTTCCTTCGGAATTATCTATTTGCAACTCATCATTTAAGTCATAATATACATAAGGGCCGTCCTTCTCTGTTCTACCTCCCCAACCACCAAGTGCGATCATCTTATTAAACTCCAACCACTCTGGCCAAGAATTATCTGCGGCATGTACCACTACAAAACCACCTCCACTGCTCACATATTTTTCTAAATCTTGCTGAGTTGCTTCAGGCAAAGGTGCTGCCTTCCACCCAAAATTAGAAATCACCACATCGTAAGCAGAAAAATTAGGGCGAAAGTTAGGGTCTGCCTTAGGCTCTGCCATAGCCTTTGTCATTGGTAGTCCTTCAATAGGATAAGCAAGTACCAAACTATCCCCTTTCCATGTAAAAGCTGTTCGCGCAACATCCACTGTAAATAAGCCTGTTTCTTCCATATACTGCTTCATCATCACAGTAGTCATAGGCCACATTTCATGATTGTTTTGTCCGTCAATGATGAGTGCTTTCATCAAAGCTTTTGGCGGAATTTCATTTTCTACATTTGGCTTGTTAGTGCCACAACTAATACATATTAAGCTAAGTAGGAAAAAAAGGATATTTTTCATTTTCAATTTGATATGTTTACCCAAAAATAATAATATTCAAATATTTAAAAGCTGATATGGAAAAGACAGCCTTTTTTCTTAATCAATACATTAAGATATTTCAAATTCTAATTTACCGATTAATCTTCACTTAGTTTCTACACGTGTAGAATGAAGCATTTTTAGTTTCCATCCTTTTTTAGTTTTCACAGCAATAGCACTCTCTAACCATTGTAATTCTCTTATAATTTTACCATCTAATGTTAGTGTTGCATAATTGTGATAGGCAACCCAAATTGATTGTCCTAATTTTTCGATTTTGATAAAATCAAACTTATTCTCTCTTTTCGGGATTCTCTTTGCTTTCAGTGCTTTTTCTGTATAACTTCTAATTGTATCATTATTCCATACTTCTCCATGCTCTAAAAGCAAAAAATCTTCTGTGTGGTATTGTGTTATTTTTGCAGCATCTTTCGCTGACCAGATATCATCAAAAGCATCTTGAATCAGTTTTTTAACTGCCTTTTCTTCTTTCAAAGGGACATTTTGCCCAATTGAAACATGGCATACTGAAAAGAATATGATTGAAATGATAAATTTTCTCATATCTGTGATGTAGGGTCTACTTTTTAAGTGGTAAAGCTAAAACTATTTAGTATAAAGTTTTAAGAAAAATCTCAAATATCTTTTGAGAAAAACTAATATAGGAAAATTAGTTAGTTAAAAATTTCTTTTATTCCAGAAGCACTCAACGGTTTGATAACATGTGCTCCTACAAAAGGATATAGCTTGGTTTTGCTACTATCAGCGGGATGTATGGAAGAAGTAAGAATAAATATCTGGGTTTGAGGGTATCTTGGATAGTATCTTTCAGCATACATGTCTAAAAATTGAAATCCATCCATTATTGGCATAACCAAATCGAGAATAATTTTTTCAGGAAAAATACTAGAAGCGTCAGATAATTGTAAGATTTGTTCTGCTTCAGCACCATTTTTAGCAATTACTCTTTTAATATTTCCTTGGTACTTGTTGATCATTCTTTCATTGATCAAAACATCGATTTCGTCATCTTCTATAATTAGTATCATTTTCCTGTGTTTAACTTCTTAAAGATATAAGAAAAAGGCGCTAATAAGGAAAAAACATTAATATATTACAATTTTTTATTGTTTTTTTTACATTTATCATTTGTGACAAAAAAATAAAAACCCACAATAGGAAAATTATTATGGGTTTCGTTATGATTCATTATAAATTATTAAGCACCTCCATAACCCGGATTCTGTGGATAACCTGCAGGAGTTCTATCAATTTGGTCTAATGGAATTGGCCTTAATATGTGAAAATCTTGGATATTATCCTTTCCTTGCACATTGTGTAGCCTTACTCTTTCTAACAACTTACCAGTACGAACCAAGTCTTCCCATCGATGTCCTTCACCAAACAACTCTCTAGCCCTTTCATCTAATATAAAATCAATGTCTACATCATCTACAGTTATCATCTGATCATTCTCAAAACCAGGATAGGATGCTCTCGTACGAATAGCATTGAGGTAATCAACCGCTTCAGCATCCATACCCATTTGGTGCAAGGCTTCAGCAGCTGCTAAATAAGCATCTGCCAAACGCATCAATACAAGGTCGCGCTGTCCCTGAGTCCACTGACGGTCAGGTCGAGTAGGATCAATAAACTTATTTACTGTAGCGTATACACGCTCAGTATAGTCGCTAGGACTGTAAACTTCATAAGGCACTGCGTCTTTTTGCTCTTGTGTCCATTCAACTCCTGGAAGAAAGACTGAGGTATCACCGATATTATACAATAAATTATCTTGATCATCTGTAGGAATACTACCTTCAAAATTGGCAAACCAAACATGCTTAAAACCCGCATCATAGCGTACATCTTTTTCCCTATCCCACAAACCTAGCAAAAAATCTGTAGGTTTAAAGCGCTTCCAGGGGCGACCGTTTTCTGTGTCCCTTTGCATACCCTGTAATTTATCATATTCCATTAAAAAATACAGGTGAAAGCGGTGTCCATTACCATTTACCACCCAGTTATCCGTGTTCTGTACGGCCCATACTATTTCTGAATTTTCTTGGTTACTAATATCCCATAAATCAGCCCAGTTTTCTAACAATGAAAAGTTGTAATCTTCAATAACAGATTTCATTAAGTTATAAGCTTGCTGGAAATCAGCATTATCATTGGTTAGATAAGCACGTGTTAAATAAACTTTTCCCAGTAAAAATTGTGCCGCTGCTTTAGTAGGCCTTCCATAGTCAGTTTGCTCATTGGGTAAATTAGCAATGCCAAATTCAAGATCAGGAATGATGCCTTCAGCATAAATGGTTTGCCGATCTGTTTTATTGGCCTCTAATTCAGCGCCTACTGTTTCTTCAAGGGTAAAATGGATATCACCATAGTGTTTTACCAATGTAAAATAATATAAGGCTCTCAAAAAACGAGCTTCAGCTAAACGTAATGTTATAGTTTCTTGAGGCAAATCTATACCTTCAGCTCTACCAATTACTGCATTGGTCTGATTAATTGCTTGGTAAAAGTCTCGCCACAAATCACGTGCATATCGGGTTTCAGGATTTAGGCGAGTATCGTACTGGTTGAAACCTTTGTGGCTCCCATCAGCCCCATTAGTAAAAATATCTGTCCCAAAAACCGTCATCGTTCCTCCTATTTCCTGACCAAAGAAATTTTTCAATGGCTCATAACTTGCTCTTACAGCATCTTCAAAGCCCTGTGGAGTTGGGTAATAAGAGTCTGCTGAAACATCAGATACCAACTCTTCTTCTAAGAAGCTTTCACAAGACTGGCTGAAAAGTGCCAGCATTAATAAACTAAAAAAGATACTATTATATTTTTTCATTTCTAATGTCATTTTAAAGGTTAAAAACTAACATTGATACCCATAAGGAATAACTTATTCGAAGGTACGTTTCCAGCTTCTACATCTTCATCTGTTTCCGGATCGAATGATTCGTATTTGGCATAATACCAAGGCGTCTGGGCAGAAGCATACACCCGAAGTGAAGACATTTTTAACTTATCGGTAATGCTATTTGGGAAATTATACCCTAAGCTCACATTTCTCAATTTAATGAAACTACCATCAAAATAACGCATTGTAGATGAATATCTAGGTCTTTCCTGATTCAAGTTAGGTCTTGGAAAAGCATTCGTAGGGTTAGTAGGTGTCCAATAATCTACATTCAGGTTGTTGTACCTCGCAAATAATGAGTTATTGCTATCGTGGAAACGACTTCTGATAGTTTGTCCCCAACGCGCAAAAAAGAAGAACGAAAAATCAAAACCCTTATATTCGAAGCGGTTGGTAATCCCCCCTGACCATGAAGGTACATCATCTCCCACAATAGTACGATCATCTGGACCTGCTACACCATCAGGAACACCATCAGGACCACTTAAATCTGCTACTCTGATAAAGCCCGGTTCTGAGTTATCAAAAGCATCTGCCTCTGCCGCTTCATCGGCTTGCCAAATGCCTATCTTTTGATAATCATAGAAAACATTAAGAGGTTTACCAATAAACCAACCATTTCCGATATCTTCTTGTACTCCACTATATAATTCTACAAATTCTTCTTTGTTAGTAAACCAGTTGATATCAGTTGTCCAACGGAAACCGCTTGGGCGATCGAGATTTACAGTAGAAACCGTAAGTTCAAAACCTGTATTTCTGGTGGCACCTATATTTCTTAAAATTTCTCTATAACCTGAGGTATATGGTAATTGAAATCTTAATAGTAGATCGGTAGTGTTAGCCACATAAAAATCCATAGAGCCAGAAATTCTACCATTAAGAATGCCAAAATCTAACCCTACATCCGTAGTAGCTGTTTTTTCCCAAGCTAAGTCTGGATTTGGGATTTCACCCAATCTAAAGCCGGTAGCAGCTGCATCGCCAAAAACATACGTAGAAGGTGTTAAACGACCTGATGTTTGGTAAGGATCTACTGAAGTATTCCCTACTTGTCCATAGCTGGCACGTAATTTTAACTCGTCAAAAAAGCCTTGGTTTTGCATAAAGCTTTCTTCAATTATACGCCAACCTGCTGAAATACCCGGAAAATATGCCCATTTGTTTCCATCTGCCAAACGAGAAGAACCGTCAGCCCTTAATGTAAGTTGGAATAAGTATTTCCCATCAAAATCGTAATTAATACGACCCATAAAAGAAGCTAATTGCCATTCTTCTAACCTACTACCAAATGGAATATCTGTGTCATCATCGAAACTAGTATATTCAAAATCAACTGCATTGAGATTGGTAGTTGTAGAAAGGTTATAGAACGATTGAGATTCATAGGGTAAGCCTGTAACTGAAATTCCGGACCATTCATCTCGTTGTTCTTGGATACTTTGTAGGAGTGTAACCCCTAATTTATGTTTACTTCCTAAAGTCTTATTGTAAGTAAGAATGTTTTCTAAAGTATAGGCAAATTCTTCATTATATTCTTGCCCGGAATTAGGATCCGCTCCCCTTCTCGCATTGGTTAAGCTCCCTTGAAAAAAGCCACGTCTTCTTACTCTTAAATCAGGTCCAAAATTCATTCTAAACTGCATACCATCTATAATGTCAACTATGCCATACACACTGGCAAAAGCTCTGGTAACTTTACGCTCATCAATATAAGCTCCGTCTACAATTTCATTTAATGGGTTAGTTCTGATGCCATCAACTATTGGTAAAAATAGAAGATTGCCTTCATCGTCATAAGGAACCCCCAATGGATTGTTAGCGAGTGCTTCACCAACAGGATTACTTGCCCAGTTCTGGATAGATCGAGAGAACAGTGTAGAAGCACCTACGCGAATACGTTTGCCAAGCTTCTGATCAATATTCACTCGTAAAGTGTACCTGTTAAAATCATGTGTTTTGATAATTCCTTCTTCGTTAAAATATCCTGCAGAAACAGAGAAGGTTGTATTTTCACTACCTCCAGAAACATTCACTTGGTGGCTGGTTTGAGATCCAGAAGAAAATATCAAATCTTGATAATCTGTAGAACGACCTGAAGCGATAGACTCCAATTCAACAGGGTCTTCAAAAACGATTTCATCAGAGGGAATAGTACCATCCCAAGCAGCATTTCCATCTGCATCAAACCTTCTTGATTCACGTTTCATCGCAGCAAACTCTTCTCCATTCATCATATCTACTTGGTTAATCACTCTGGATACACCATAATAACCGTCATAAGAAACCCTAGTTCTACCAGCTTTCCCTTTTTTACTGGTAATTAATATTACTCCATTGGCTCCTCTAGAACCATAAATAGCTGTGGCTGCTGCATCTTTTAATACTTCAATCGATTCTATATCTTGTTGGTTAAAATCAAAAATTCCTCCTGAAAGTGGGATGCCATCTACCACATATAAAGGATTATTTGAGGCTTCAACCGAGCGACGACCACGGACTCTTATAGTAGCTTCTTGACCAGGCCTACCTCCTTGTGGTGTAATATCTACACCTGCCACCCTACCTTGCATGGCTTGAACTGCATTTGAAACAGGCAGTTCAGAAATCTCTTTAGAAGAAACAGAACTAATAGCTGCCGTTACATCTCTTTTTTCTTGTGTTCCATAACCTACTACAATTACTTCTTCTAATTGCTCAAGGTCTTCTTGTAAGGTGACTGTGAAATTAGTTTGCGTGCCAACAGTAACTTCTTGAGTAGTATAACCAATATAACTAAAAACCAGAATATCATCGGGGGATGCTTCCATTCTAAAATTTCCATCAAGATCAGTGGTTGTTCCTGTTGCTGTTCCTTTTAGGATAATACTTACGCCCGGAAGAGGGGAATTGTCATTTCCGGCGATTACTTTTCCCGAAACTACTGATTGCTCGGGCGCTTCATCGAAAGCCAACTCTTCAATAATAGCCTCTGAATTATTTCTTTTTTCTACTACAATGTTATTATTAATTCTTTTGAATTTGAGGTTTGTTGTTTTCGCTAATTCCTTTAAAACAAATTCTAAAGATTCTTCATCAAACTCCGAAGTAATTTTCAATTGCTTGTTAAGATTTTTATTTGCATAAGAAAAGCGAAACTTCGTTTCTTTCTCAATTGCATTAAAAGCCTCTTTTAAGGTTGCTTTATCCAACTCAAGGGATAGATAAATGTCCTTTATACTTTGTGCACTCCCTGAGTCCGCCATAATGAACCCATAGAAAATACATTGGATGATAAAACCGTATAATGCTCGTTTTGATAGCATTTTTATTAGGTGTATAGTTTCTTTTTTCATATTTTTAAACTGCTTTTGTTTTTTAAAAATGATTAAAAGCATACCAAGCCCGGTTCTGTGGCACGCTCCCCCAAGCGATCCAGCCCAGTCCGGGTTTTGTTTTTGCCTGTATGCCGGCAAGTAAGATGTAGTGATTTTGTTAACT
>JBCDJE010000137.1:0-8690 GCA_038748185.1 Bacteroidota bacterium | reverse complement strand
GTGATTCACTGAATTGAAAAATTTGGAAAATAATTCTTCAATTTTATATAAAAAAACCTGAAAGCAAAACTCTCAGGCTTTTACATTACAATTAAACCAGTCAGTGTTTCCAATTTCACTGACGCGGCTAAATAATCGGGATAGACCGTAAGCTATGTACGTTGTAAATGAATGGTGAAAATTAATTTATAACTGCTGCTTCAGAGCAGTTTTCTGGCGAGAGATATTCCGGCAATTAGCGACAATAAACCAATAAAAATACTTATTAGGGCATAAAATAATCCTGATAGGTATTTTTCATTCTTCACCAAACTCAAGATTTCATTATCGAAAGTTGAAAAAGTACTGAAACCGCCACAGAAACCTACCATTATTAAAAACCTCAGTTCGTCAGAAATATCAATACTATTCAGTACCAAAACTGTAGTAAAACCAAGTACCAAACAACTTAGCATGTTTGCAGTAAATGTACCTAGTGGAAAATTACTTTCAGGATTATTCAACCAAATAGCAATTAGGTACCTACAACAACTCCCTGCACCACCACCAACAAAAATAAGTATCAAGTTTTTCATAAAACATATTTAGTGATCGAAGCCTTCAAAGTTAATTTCCTTTCTCTTTCAAAAAAAAGTGCTCATAAGTTATATCGTAAATAAAATTATGGCTAAACTTAAATTAAATAAATCTCATCCATAAATGGATTGGACAAAACTGAATACAACCTATTTAGTTACAATCACTTGGCAATGAGATGAATGAAATTCTAATAAAAAAATACTAGTATTTATTTTTTATTAAATGCCAGATTGATGGATAATTTAAAAAGTCAAATTACTGAAAATGATACGTGGACAGTAGCTGAAGGCGATTATGAAAATACGCCTTTTATATTGCGATTTAGACCTAATCTGATTGACTTTATCGATACAAAAGAATATCGGCAAAGACATACTATTACCTGTAAATACCAATCTGATGATGCTTCTCTAATGCCCGAATCTGAAGATTTCGAATATATGGGCACTATTGAAAATCATTTAGTAGCTGCTTTGGAGGGAGAGTTAATTGCTGTTTTGGCATTCATTTACACCGGACAGAATCATAAAGAATGGCATTGGTATGTAAAAGAAATAGAAAAAGCTAACCGTAAAATTAAAGCGGTTTCTGAGAAGTTTAATCGCTTACAACTAGCTATTCAAATTGAAGATGAGCCTGACTGGAAAGCATATAATGCTATTTTACAAGAAGTTGCTGCTGCCGGAAATTGATTATTCTTCGCTCACTTTCAAAGTAAAGAAAAACTTAAAAGCGCAATCAATAGCAAGACTAATTGAGGTATTGCCAGATTTTTTTATAAGAGCAGCTTTTTATTTTTTACAAAAATTCTAACCTTAAAAATAAATACCACCATGAATATTTCTGTAATTGGCGCAGGTACAATGGGAAATGGCATTGCACATGTATTTGCACAATATGGTCACCAAGTATCACTCATAGATGTCACTGAACCTGCACTTGAAAAAGGATTAGCACAAATTGCAAAAAATCTTGACCGACAGGTTAAAAAGGAGATTCTTACTGAAACTGAGAAAAAAAATACCCTTGAAAATATCACCACATTCACTTCAACAATACAAGGTGTAAAAGAGGCTGAACTAGTTGTTGAAGCAGCAACAGAAAATGAAAAAATCAAATTAAATATATTTAAAGAGTTAGATGAGCATGCGCCCGTAGCTGCTATTCTTGCCTCTAATACTTCTTCTATTTCTATTACTAAAATTGCTGCTGTAACAAAAAGATCAGATAAAGTAATTGGCATGCATTTTATGAATCCTGTACCAATAATGAAGCTGGTTGAGGTGATTAATGGTTATCTTACTACCGAAGCAACTACTCAAAAAATACTGGAAATTTCAAAAAGTATAGAAAAAGTACCTGTTGCAGCTAATGATTATCCCGGTTTTGTTGCCAATAGGATTTTAATGCCTATGATTAATGAAGCGATCTTTACACTCTATCATGGAGTAGCCGATGTTGCAGCCATTGATACCATTATGAAATTGGGCATGGCACATCCTATGGGACCTTTGCAGTTAGCAGACTTCATAGGTTTAGATGTATGTCTTTCCATTATGCATGTACTTTATGAAGGACTAGGGAATGATAAATATGCTCCTTGCCCACTATTGGTAAATATGGTTACTGCTGGGCAATTGGGCATTAAATCAGGCTGTGGCTTTTACGATTGGAGCCAAGGAACGAAACAATTAATTGTGGCACCACAGTTTAAATGATCGTTGTTTTCGGAATTTATTTCTATAATACCTCATTAAGCTCTTTCAGATAACTCAAGCCAGCGAAGGGTTTTTTCATCAATTACCTCAATAAGCTGGCTTATTCTTTCTGCTATTTTTTGAAGTTTTTCATGGTCGCTTATTTTACCAGAGCTTAACTCTCCATTGAGCGTCTCTTTCTCTTGCTCCATCTGCTCAATCTCTTCTTCCAATTTTTTGTATTCTTGTTGTTCCTTAAAACTGAGTTTAGCTGCAGAAGTACCCACTTTTTGATTAGCACTATTATTTGCTTTCTGCTTTTCTTTTTGTTCCTTACTTTTTTGAGCAACCTGTCGCTCTTTTTCTTCGATATAAGCCCTATAATCTAAATATCTCCCATTAAAATCGGTAATCAATCCATTACCTTCAAAAATAAATAAATGATCCGTTAGCTTATCCATAAAGTACCTATCATGCGAGACAATAATTAGGCATCCAGGGAAATTTAGTAAGAAGTCTTCTAATACATTGAGTGTCAATAAATCTAAATCATTCGTAGGTTCATCTAGAATTAAAAAATTGGGATTCTTCATTAACACAGTTAACAAATAGAGTCGTCTTTTTTCCCCACCGCTTAATTTAGATACATAACTGTATTGTTGTTTTGGTGGAAAAAGAAATTTTTGCAGCATTTGTGAAGCGGTAATTCTCGAACCATCAGGTTGCTCAATTACCTCAGCAATTTCGCTTACTACATCAATTACTTTCTTCTCTTCTTGTAATTTTATTCCCGATTGTGTGTAGTAACCAAAAACCAGTGTTTCTCCATGATCAATTTTGCCACTATCGGGCATTATACTACCTGTAATCAGATTTAAAAATGTACTCTTTCCAACACCATTAGGACCTACTACGCCAATTCTTTCCCTTCTCTTAAACACATAATTGAAATCTTTTACCGCTACAAATTCACCATAAGCTTTGCTTAACTTCTCAATTTCCATTACCTTTTTGCCCAATCGACTCATGTTTACTTCAACATCAAGGGACGCTTTATCTGTGTTGGCAGTAGCTCTCTCTTTTAAATACTGAAAAGCATCTACCCTATACTTAGCTTTTGTGCCCCTTGCCTTTGGCATTCTTCTAATCCAATCCAGCTCTTTTCGCATTAGATTCTTTGCTTTGTCAGTTTCTCGTTGGAACTGCTCCTCGCGTTCAGCTTTTTGAATTAGGTAAGAAGAATAGTTTCCTTTATGCCTAAAAAGCTCTTGATTTTCTATTTCTATAATCTCATCACAAATGCGGTCAAGGAAATAACGGTCGTGCGTAACTAATAAAAGGGTTAAATTTTGTTTGATAAGAAATTGTTCTAACCACTCTATCATATCTAAATCGAGATGGTTAGTAGGCTCATCAAGAATAATAAAATCGGGCTGTGCAATTAAAACTCGACTCAATGCTACTCGTTTTTTCTGTCCGCCTGAAAGTGTATTCACTTTTTGATGAAGGTTAGGGACTCGTAGTTTGGTAATTACCTCTTTCAGTTTAGCTTCGTAATCCCAAGCTTTGTGCAATTCCATTTGGGTAGTAGCTTCATTTAATTTTTCTAACTGTTGCTCAGAGGGGTCTTTTTCGTAATCTTGTAAAGCAGTTTCATAATTCTTCACAGCTTTGAGAATCACATTATCACCCCTAAAAAGATAATCCTCAATATTTTCTTCCTCTCTAAAATCAGGTTCTTGATCAAGTATATCAAAGCTAATTTCCTTATTAAAGGCTACTTTTCCATTGTCAACTCCTTCTTTTCCAGAGATGATATTTAATAAAGTAGTTTTACCCGTACCATTCGCTGCAACCAAAGCTACTTTTTGCCCTTTTTCAATTCCAAAGCTTATATTTTCAAATAAAACCTTTTCACCAAAAGATTTCGTCAAGTTTTCAACTGATAAACAATTCATATTTCAAAGCTACATAGCCTTTTCATCTAAGCGAAATTTCATCTCATCTATTTTATTTTTTGCTTACTTTATACTAAAAATTATACTTGACGGAAAATATCATTGATAAAATAATGGATAAAATAAAGGTACTAGTAGCTCCCAATTCATTTAAAGGCAGCATGAATGCCTTAGTAGCAGCAAATGCAATAGAAAAAGGATTACTTAAAGCCAGCAATCAGTTTGATATAGTAAAAGCCCCTATAGCTGATGGCGGTGATCATTTTGCAGATATTATGATTCATGCGCTTAAAGGAGAAATGGTATCAATTGAAGTACAAGGACCTTTATATGAAGCCATTGACGCTGTTTATGGCATTACTCCAGACGGCAAAACAGCTATTATCGAAATGGCAAAAGCTTCAGGACTAGCATTGATAGAAGATACTGGTTTAGATGCTTTAAAAGCAACTTCTTTTGGCACTGGGCAACTTATAAGAGATGCGTTAAAAAAAGGCTGTAAAAAGATAATTTTAGGCATTGGAGGGAGCGCCACAACCGACGCTGGAGCCGGTATTCTTGCCGCATTGGGAATAGCGTTTTTCAATAAAGACCAAAAAGCTTTCATTCCTGCAGGAGGCACACTTAAAGAAATTTCAACTATCAATACAAATACACTCTTGCCTGAATTGCATAACTGTGTAATAGAAATTGCTTGCGATGTAGAAAACCCTTTAGTAGGAAATCAAGGTGCTGCCAAGATATTTTCTCCACAAAAAGGAGCAAATGCCAATCAAGTACTAGAACTGGAAAAAAACCTTGCATATTTTGCCACTTTAGCTGAACAGTTTACAGGAAAAATAATAGCTAACCTGAAACATGGTGGAGCAGCTGGAGGCATTGCAGCAGGGCTTTATGCTTTTCTTGATGCAGCATTAATTAACGGTACTGAACTGGTACTGAATCAATTAAATGTAAAAGAAACCTTAGAAACAAATGATATAGTAATTACAGCGGAAGGGAAATTAGATTTTCAGACTTTAGATGGTAAAGGGCCTTATGGTTTAGCTATAGAGGCTAAAAAAAGCAACAACATAGTCATTGGCATTGGCGGTAGCATTCCTGAAAATAATTTAGAAAAATTTGAAGCTTTTGATGCACTTTTTGCCTTACCAGACAGTCCTATGAAACTAGAAAAAGCCATGTTGGAGGGCGAGAGATTATTGGAAAATCTCTCTTTTCAAATTGGTAAATTCATTATTGCTCAGCAGACTCGCTTTTATCGCTAATCTTTAATTCTTCAAACCATTTGTACGCTTCTTCTAAATGTTCAAAAGGAGCAATTTTTACATTCTTACTTATATTTTTAAATTGACTGATAATTATTTTAGTCTTAGAATCGATATATTTTGTAGGTTTTACCATTATTGCTACTTGAAGCCTGAAACCTAATTTTGTAAATAGTTGAGGAATCATTACTGCAGCAAACCATGTTTTCGTCCTAAGACTGGTTTTTCCTAATGCTATATGATTGATAATGATTTTGTGGATATTTTCCCTTTTTGCAAAAGCGAGAAGATGTTCATAGGCAAACCTGAAAGCCGAAAAACCTATATCGCCTTTAAGCATGATACTTAAAAAATGGCCTTCTGTTGATTTTTCTATTTTTATATTAGGTTCTTCTAAAATAGTTTCCATGATTCAATTATATTTCAGGTGATTCCTTTTTTAAGTTACGAAATAATTTGATGCTTAGGTTTATATTTATTTCCCAAATTGCCAGCATAAAGTAAAACACATCACTTATGAAAGAAAATATCGAAACCAATAAAAATGTTGATGAACTAAAACAATTATGTTATAAATTAAAACATAAATATGAGCAAGTAAAACTTGGAGGAGGAGAGAAAAAAATTGCTTCGCAGCATGCAAAGGGCAAAATGACAGCTAGGGAAAGAATCGCTTATTTAATGGATGAAACTGCCCCATTTATTGAAATCGGCTCTTTTGTTGGTGAAGATATGTACGCTGAATATGGTGGCTGCCCTTCAGGGGGTGTAGTAATCGTAATTACTAAAGTAGCAGATAGATTATGTGTAGTAGTTGCCAACGATGCGACTGTAAAAGCAGGTGCTTGGTTTCCCATTACAGCTAAGAAAAATCTTAGAGCGCAAGAGATCGCGATAGAAAATAATATACCCATTATTTATCTGGTTGATAGTGCCGGGGTTTTCCTACCGTTACAAGATGAAATATTTCCTGATAAAGAGCACTTTGGGAGGATTTTCAGAAACAATGCTGTTATGTCTTCCAAAGGAATATTGCAAATTGCAGCCATAATGGGAAGTTGCGTTGCCGGAGGAGCTTACTTACCTATTATGTCTGATGAGGCGCTAATTGTAGAGGGAACAGGCTCTGTTTTTCTAGCAGGTTCCTATTTAGTTCGTTCTGCGATTGGAGAAGTGATTGATAATGAAACTTTAGGCGGTGCAACTACCCATTCTGAAATTTCTGGAGTTACTGATTATAAATGTAAAGATGATGCCGATTGTTTAGATAAAATCAAAAGTCTCATGGGAAAGGTAGGTGATCAAAAACTAGCTGGTTTTAATCGTAGTGCATCCCAAGCACCTTCAAAACCTTTAGAAGAAATCTTTAGATATTTTCCATTTGACCGCACTAAGCCTTATGACATGATGGAGATTATTGATAGGCTAGTAGATGAAAATACTTTTGATGCTTATAAAGAGCGCTATGGCAAGTCTATTATTTGCGGTTATGCACGTATTGATGGTTGGGCAGTAGGCATTATAGCCAATCAACGTAAAATTATTAAATCGAAGCAAGGCGAAATGCAAATGGGTGGGGTAATCTACTCTGATTCTGCTGATAAAACTGCTCGTTTTGTTATGAACTGTAATCAAAAGAAAATTCCACTGGTCTTTCTTCAAGATGTTTCAGGCTTTATGGTAGGAAGTAAAGCTGAACAAGGAGGGATTATTAAAGACGGCGCTAAAATGGTTAATGCGATGGCTAATTCGGTAGTTCCTAAATTTACAATTGTTTTAGGAAATTCCTATGGTGCCGGAAATTATGCTATGTGTGGCAAGGCTTACGATCCTCGTTTAATCTTTGCTTGGCCAACAGCCAAAATAGCAGTAATGAGTGGAGCTTCTGCAGCAAAAACCTTACTACAGATTAAAGTTTCATCTATGAAAGCCAAAGGTCAGGAAATAAGTGATGAGGAAGAAAAAAACTTGCTCAATGAAATTGAAGAAAAATATGAAGCACAACTATCACCGTACTATGCGGCTTCGAGATTGTGGGTGGATGGCATTATCAATCCACTTGATACACGAAGTGTCATTTCAACAGGAATAGATATGGCTAACCACGGCATATACGATACTGCTTTTAATGTAGGAAACATTCAAACATAAAAAAGCCCGACTAAAGTCAGGCTTCATTTATACTAAGAATTTTTACTTCATTAATACTCCCATAAAAGCGCTTCGTATTCCATCAATTGCATTACAGCATTTTGGGATTCTATAAGCGCACGCTTGTTTTCACCATACAAATCTACCACCCTGTTATCTTTAGGGTTTTCATACTTTACAAGCATGCCATCAGGTAAACGCAAGGTGAATGCATCAGCTAAATTAAGATGTGCTCCTGCATTTTGTGGATTGTACCAAATAGCATTAGGATTATTCTTAAATAATTTGTTCACTAATTCCTTATAAGAGAAAGAGGCAAGTACTTTATCAATTCCTGTAGGCGTTTGTTCTGCAGGAATAACCAAAGTAAAAGCTAGTATGTCGTGTTTCATCCTTGATTCCTTACTATCGAAAATCATATCTTCCTTCATTTCAATTACATAAAGCTGTCTGGGAAGATATTCATCAGGACCTAATTCTAAGCTTTCTTCTTCTCCTCCCCAGGGATTTTCATTATTCCAGTCTATATCTTCATCCTCCTCATTATCTGTCAAAGGAATCTTTAATCTTGTTAAAAATTCTTCCTTTGCCATTTCTGTATTAAGTGAATCATTTTTATAAGGAGTGATTACATTATTTTTAACAGCATCAATAAGAATTCTTGAAATTTCATTATTCTGTGCAAAAAGAGGAGCATTAACTTTAGTTCTTAAGTCTAATCGAAACCATAGGCTCTTTTTAAACATTATATCATCTTTACGAACCGGATTAATCGATTTTGGATTGTAAAGACTTTCACTAGTAACATCATTCTTTGCTAATTGTGCAAACAGCCCAGTTTGAACAAAGAAGGGTACTAATAAAATTATTGAAGTTTTATACATGATCTTTTAAGGTTATTCTAATGTTGAAACTAAAAAATTTTAGTAGTAATCAGATCATAAAATTTTTATATTTTATTAACAAAAATAATGCCTTCAATTTAAAAACCTATTCTATGAGCGTATAGCTTGTTATTATTGTATTTCATTTAAGCG
>JBCDJE010000136.1:0-8711 GCA_038748185.1 Bacteroidota bacterium | reverse complement strand
TTTCTGAAAAAGATAAAGCCCAAGCATTAGAAAATACTTTATATCAACTCATAAAAGAATATGAGCTATTGCTCAATACAATTTCTGCTACCGGATTTAGTGAAGAAGAAAGAAAGCTAATCATTGCCAATAGTTATACATCAGGTTCTGGACAACAAATATTTTTAGACAAAAATGTGATCATTGAATCTGATATTAATCCCAATGAAAGTAAGCAAAATATCAAAGATGATAATGTAAAAAAATACCTCCGAGATTTTGCCCTCTTTTACAGCAAATCGGAAAACCCAACTGTAAGCTTTAATAAAATTGAAGTAGTAGGTAAATTTAGTGAAGAGCTGATCCAAGTAAATTTTGAAAGTGTATTTTCAGGCTTTCATATCCTCAAGGAAAAGAAATATCAAGCAAGTCAACGAATGGTACTAGTTAAATTAGTACCCGATCTTGTAAACAAATGGAAACCTTTAATTGTGGCAGTAGGCTATAATGCAAAAGCATACATTTACTCCGAAAATAAAAATAAAGAACAGGTAGAAGATACTATCCAGTCGCTTGAGATTATAAAGTATATCAATAAAAAGAAAGCCTTAGAATTAATTATTGCCGCCAATGAAGAACAGGCTTTACACGTAGGTATATCCTATTCTCATTTTTTCAGCACTAATGTATTCTTCAGTTTTCAATTGAAGTATGGAAGTGGAAATAATTACAGAGATTATGTATATAATTCGCTATACAACTCATTGTCTATCAATTATTTATTTCCTGTTAAGTTTATTAAAAACCTGTATTTGGGCTTAGGTACAGGAGGAGTAATTGCGTTAGATGATATTAATGGGCGGCTTTCAGAAGGGGAAAGAGCAGGTTACTATCCTGGGTCGAGTAACGGACTGCAATTCATCCTAAGACCTGAGCTTAGATTATCAGACCGCTTTTCAATTAACATCAATGCCAATCAAATGTATTTTTTCAATGCAGGTGATATGATCGGAAGAGAACGATTTCATTTAGGCATTGGAGGCGTCTACTTTTTATAAATACTAACTACATCCAACCAATATGAAAAATCCAATTATTATACTATTCATACTACTATTGACTTTTTTATCTGCCAAAGCGCAATTAAATACCAATAAAATTTTATACAAAACTGACGAAGAGGTAGGAGAAGTAGATATTCCTTTCTTACCGGGAGAACTATGCATCAGGAATTGCCCAATACCAATACTCGACTCATATAATAATGCACACTATCAATCCGACTACTATCGTGTAAACACAGCAATCAATACATATCTCTGGGGGTGCAAGCGTAGTTCAAGAGGAGGTTGCATTCCAATTGAAACAGTTAATACTGGTGACTACTTTGAAACCAAGTTCGTTTTTTCACCTTTAGAGAAGGGTATTTTTACTATGGAAGAAAGAAGGAAGATAGAAGAATGGAACGGTAGTGTGAGACGTGGAATAACAAAGATTATCCTATCTGATGAAAGTTTGGCAACTTTTGAAATTAGGGTAATGGATTTTAGTTGGAAAGCAGATATTGAAACGATCAGTCAATATTGTTACCAGCAGGAAAGAATCATTAACTTTTACGATTATCTATCCGATGATTTTGAAGTAACAGAAAATGTTACTTTTTATATAGATGAAGTACAACTAAGTAGTCCAAATACTTTTCAGGTTGGTGATTTGGCTTTAGGTGGGCACACTTTAAAAGCCGTAGGTGTTTTTGATAATGGAACAAAAGAAATTACTTACGAGCTATTGGTACAAGAAATAAGTGAATTCAATTTTGATTTACCAGAGAAAGTCTGTAAAAATGAAGGCGATATAAATTTGTTCGATTATGTAGTTGATACTACAGGGGTATTCGACAGCAACCCGACAGTAGATATTGCTATGGGTGTTTTCCCTATAACGATTGTGCCTTCAGGTACTTATGAGATCAGTTATACTTTGCGAAATGTATTGGGTTGCCAACGTACAGTGACCCAATTGATAGAAGTACCAGACGAGGAAAATCTTGATTTTGACCTTCCTGTAAGTATTTGCCAAAGCGTAGGGGAAATTAACTTACTTGATTATGTAAACATTAAAACAGGAACATTTACGATTGGAGACAGTCTAGATTTGTCTGCATTATGGGATGTGTCAAAAGTAAACGCTCAAGCCTATACGATTACTTATGCCATTGAAAACAGTTCAGACTGTACACAGACAATTACCAAATCGATAAATGTAGAAGCGACTCCACCAGCTCCAAGTTTCCTTTTACCTGAAAATATCTGCCAGAGTGCTGTCCCGATCAACTTATATGATTTGGTAGAGCCAAAATCTGGCACTTTTTTTTCCGAGAGTCCTAATTTTGAGTCAAATCCTTTTGATCCATCAAAAATGAATAAAGGTGTTCATACTATAAGTTATGTATTTGAAAATGAAGCAGGATGCCAAAGTACTACTGTGAAAAATATTGAAATAGGAACAGGGCTTACTGTAGATGCTGGAGAAGACTTAATTGTTTGCCCAAGTTCTCCAGTGATAACACTTGCCGGATTGCCCGAAGGAGGTAACTGGGCAGGGGATGGTATGGATGGGAATCAATTTAATGGGACAAATATACCTGAAGGTATTTATGAGGTAATTTATACCTATGAAAATGAAGGATGTGTGCAAACCGATAGTATTTTGATAACGGTGGCTGAGGAATTGTCTATGGATTTTACGGCAGATAAAACAGAGGTTGGACAAGGAGAAAAAGTTACTTTTAGCACTACTACACAAGCGGAGAAATATCTTTGGAAAGTGGAAGGAAATAGTTTTGATTACGAAGCGGAAACGCCTTTTCTTTATTTCTATGCAGACCATTACGAGGTTGAAAAGTATTTTGATGTAACACTAATCGCTACTATTGGTAATTGCAGTTGGGAGCTAAAAAAAGAAGAATATATTCATTTAAAGAAAGAAGCCTCTGATGGAGTAATCACCAGTCTGGATGATAATCAAGTTAATCATTTTGAGATTTATCCTAACCCGTTTGAAAGTCAATTGCATATCGAACTTCCGGTCAAAGCTAAGTATGATATAGCAGTTTATAATCTTTCTGGTCAGTTGGTACACGAACAGCGAATGGATAAGACTGGGGTATTGCAAATATCCATGCTGGAAATGGGGATATATATCCTCAAAATACAAAATAATGCTACTTTAAAAATATTTAAAATACAAAAGAAATGAATTGTGGGTCAAAGATATATTTACTATTTCTAGTTGTAATAACAGCTTGTGATAGTACATTGGAGGATTTGGAAAAACTGGATAGTTTTCCTGTGATCAGTTTAAAATTGGATTTGGAACGTGACTCTATTAAGATCTCAGATAAAGTAGGAACAAAAGTTTATCAAATAAACTTTACTATCAGTGGTGAAGGTGCTGAAAGTTTAACAATAGGTACCTCTACAAATAGTTTAGGAGTATTCTCAAGTATACAGAAAAGGGAAGAGGAGGGCACTGTGTATTCAGTCAGTTACACACCCAATGCAGAAGGATGGCATGAACTAAAAATCAAGGCAAAAGACAGGTTTAAAAGGATAGAAGAAGTCAGTTTTGCACTTTTTGCCTTTGAAAACCTCCCACCCAAAGGCTTGTTAGCTATAGAAAAATTGCCCGATACCAACTTTCAAGAATACCTCTTTGATGCAAGCAAAAGCTACGACATGGACGAAAAATATGGAGGGTTAATAAGATTTTACAGGTTTTTTATAGGAAACAATGAAATTACGCTAGAAGAAAGTGAACTAAAGTTTGTGTTTCCACAAAACATTCCGGCAGCAAAAATTGGCTTGCAAGTCATGGATAATGATGGAAGTTGGAGTGAAAGGGTAGAGGAAGAAATTAATTTTTAAAAGGGAATAATCCGAGTTGTCCTGATGTAACTCGCTGATTACCAGTGCTAATTTTCCAAATGCTACTACAATAAATTGATTGTCGCCTGTACTAGTATTTCTAAGTGGTTTTTAAACTTATGATAATATAATAATTCGTTGATTTCGAGAAACCGTAATCTTGCTTCAGATTATTGAATATGGTAGATTAGCATCTAATACCTAAATTTATAAGTATCATACTATAATAATCAATGAATTAAATATGAAATGAAAACAAACCTATGAAAGGAAAATTTATAATATTTTCAGGCTTCATAAGTATTTTACTACTTACATTCTGCATTGAGGAGAGAGAGGATAATAAGAACAATCAAAAGATTCCAGAAAAAATAAGTTTTAATTTTCACGTAAAACCTATTCTTTCGGATAAGTGCTTTGCCTGCCACGGACCGGATAACAATAGCCGAAAAGCCGGATTAAGATTAGATACAGAAGAAGGAGCCTTTGCAGCTTTGGAGGAAAATGAAGGATTCGCCGTTATTGCCGGAGACCTTGAAAAAAGTGAGGTTTATCACAGAATAATTTCCGATGACCCTGAGCTAGTCATGCCACCACCAGAATCAAATCTAACCTTAACAGAATATGAGAAAGATATCATTACAAAATGGATAAAAGATGGTGCCAAATGGGAGAAACATTGGGCTTACACTCCCCCTAAAAAAATAGAACTTCCTAAGGTTAATAATGAGACATGGGTAAATAATCCCATTGATTATTTTGTGTTGGCAAAATTGAAAGAAAACAGCCTAGAGCCTGCTCCAAAAGCTACAAAAGAACAACTGATCAGAAGAGCTAGTTTTGATATCACGGGCTTACCACCAACTTTGGAAGAAATAGACGCTTTCATCAATGATGATAGCCCAGAAGCATTTGAAAGAGTAGTAGATCGATTGTTTACCTCCCCAGCTTATGGTGAAAAAATGGCTTCTACTTGGTTGGATGTTGCCCGTTATGCCGACTCCCATGGCTATCAAGATGATAGACCTAGAACTATGTGGCCTTGGAGAGATTGGGTTATCAAAGCCTTTAATAAAAATCTTAGTTACGATCAATTTGTAACCCAACAACTTGCTGGAGATTTATTGCCCAACCCCTCTTTTGAAGAAGTTTTAGCGACAGGTTTCAACCGTAATCATGCCATCACCCAGGAAGGTGGCATTATTGAGGAAGAATATTTAACAGAATATGCTGCTGATAGAGTCAATACTTTTTCTACAGCTTTTATGGGGGTAACCATGGAATGTGCCCGTTGTCATGACCACAAATATGATCCGCTTTACCAAAAGGAGTATTATCAATTGATGGACTTTTTTAATAACATTCCTGAAAAAGGATGGGTCAATTATCATAATCTTGCTCCGGAACCAGCTGTTTTATTAGAAGATGAGGAACTGGAAAAGACCATTGCCTTTGTTAATTCTCAAATTACAACCTTGGAGCAGGAAGCAGAGGAAAAGGAGACTAATTTTTCTTCTGAATTTGAAAGTTGGTTAACCAATCAGTTTTCCAAAAAGGAGATAGAAGAAAGTATTACTCAAGGATTAATTGCGAAAGTAGATTTTGATAATCGGGAGGCGGAAAGTTATAGAAATATAGTGAACCCTGAGATTCCAGTAAAGGTGAACTTAGGGCTACCATCTAAAATTTCATTGCCAAAAATGGTTGATGGAAAAAATGGAAAGGCACTATCATTTAATGGGGATAATTATGCTACCTTGGGAGATATTGCTGATTTCGATCATTGTGATAGATTTTCTTTTGGCGGTTGGATAAAACATGCTGGAGTGCACCAGAAAAATGCTGGACTCTTTGCTAGAAAAAATGGAGAAATAAAGAAGGAGGGTTATCATGTGGCTTTAACACCTAAAAATAAAATTAAGGTAAGGTTACTCAATAGTCCGTTTGGACAACCCAGATATCCCAAACACGGCTTGGAAGTAATAACCAAAAACACTATTAAAAAAGAAGAGTGGGCACATGTCTTTGTAACTTATGATGGTTCCTCAAAGGCGAGTGGTGTAAGTATATTTATTAACGGAGAGAGGCAAGATTTAGTAACTATTCAGGATGATCTTGATCGACATTCAATTTTAAATGGAAATACTTTCCTAGTTGGTAACTGGAATCACCGAGCCAGGAAAACTGGGGAATTGATGGGCTTTGAAGGTGGCGTAATAGATGAAGTTCATATTTATAACCGAGAATTATCTCCACTTGAAGTCAAACAAATTGCAGGCTTTTCAGTAGATAAATATTTGGTAAATAACCTTGCTGATAAGAAGCTAAAAAAAGAGATTTATCAATTCTATCTGCAAAACTATGACGGGGGATTTATAGAAAGGAATAAAAAGTTAGATAAGTTACGTTATAAAGATATTACCATTCCCTATGTGATGGTGATGCAAGAAAAGGAAGAACCCAAATCAACTTTTTTGCTGGCACGAGGTGTTTATGATGCACCAACTGAAAAAGTAGAAGGAGCTACGCCTGAAACCATAATGCCTTATCCGTCAGGTCTCCCAAAAAATAGACTAGGACTTTCCAATTGGTTATTTGATGAGAAAAATCCACTTACTGCAAGGGTGATGGTTAACCGATTTTGGGCTATTTATTTTGGAAGGGGGCTCGTAAAAACACCAGAAGATTTTGGAAATCAGGGAGACTTACCTTCTCATCCGGAGTTATTGGACTGGTTGGCAGTAGATTTTCGAGAGAATAACTGGGATATGAAAGCTATCCAAAAGAAAATAGTTATGTCGGCTACCTATCAGCAGTCTTCTAAAATTGATAAGAAAAAATATGCTAAGGATTCGGAGAATAAGTTTTTAGCAAGAGGTTCTTTACAGAAGTTATCTGCAGAAATGATAAGAGATAATGTATTGGCTGTCAGTGGTTTATTGGGAAATACAATAGGTGGGAAATGGGTGAAACCTTATCAGCCAGCGGGAATCTGGAAAGCGATGGCTAATCAAATTGGAGAAAATAAATACAGAAAAGGCAGGGGAGAGGAGCTTTACCGAAGAAGTTTGTATACCTATTGGAAGAGAACAATTCCTCCACCATCATTGATTACGTTTGATGCTCCTGAACGAGCAGTTTGTACTGTAAAAAGGCAGGCTACGAGTACGCCCTTACAATCTTTAGTACTATTAAATGATCCGCAATATGTAGAGGCGTCTAGGCATCTTGCACAAAGAATGATTTTGGAAGGTGGAACTACTTTGGAAAGTCGATTAATATTTGGGTTTCGTTTACTTACTTCACGATTTCCACAGGAAAAGGAGCTGGAAGTTTTAAAAGGTTTGTATGAAGAAGAAATAGACCGGTTTAATAAAGAGCAAAATAAAGCAAAAGCCCTTGTTACAGTAGGCGATTCTGAAAACGATTCAACACTAGATAAAAAAATGGTTGCAGCTTTTACTGTAGTGGCTAATACCATGATTAACCTTGATGAAGCACAATACAGAGGTTGAATATTAAGCTTAAAAAGAGATTTAAAAACATAAATAAAAGTATTATGGATTCTGTTCAGGAACATCTGAATCAACTTAATCGGAGACATTTTTTAAGTAAATTGAGCCTTGGACTTGGAGGCATGGCTATGGGAAGCCTACTAGGTTGTAGTAACAATAATAAGACAATTGTTGAAAATACTTTGAAAGGAATTTTGGGAAGCCCCCATATTCCTCCAAAAGCCAAGCGTATAATTTATTTATTTCAGAGCGGAGGACCTTCCCAAATCGATCTTTTTGATTACAAGCCAATCTTGAATAAAATGCATGGTGAGGAATTACCAGCCTCGGTGCGTATGGGACAACGACTCACAGGAATGACTTCTGGGCAAAGTTCTTTACCGTTAGCATCATCACTTTTCGATTTTAAACAATACGGGCAAAGTGGTGCATGGGTAAGTGATTTGATGCCTTATACTAGCCAAGTAGTGGATGATTTGTGTTTTATAAAAACCATGCACACCGAAGCCATAAATCATGATCCTGCTATCACTTTTTTCCAAACAGGCTCTCAACAACCTGGAAGACCGAGTATGGGTTCTTGGATGAGTTACGGTTTGGGTAGTTCCAATCAGAATTTACCCACTTTTATTGTGCTATTATCCAGAGGTGCACAAAGACCACAACCTATCTATTCTCGGCTTTGGGGCAATGGATTTTTAGCATCCCTACACCAAGGAGTGCAATTTCGATCGGGGAATGAACCAGTTTTATACCTGAATAACCCCAATGGTATAGATGGAAAAGCCAGAAGGGCAGCTTTGGATAAATTAGAAAAATTAAATCATCTTCGGTTGACAGATTTTGGAGATCCTGAAATTGAGTCTCGCATCGCTCAATATGAAATGGCTTATCGCATGCAAACTTCTGTACCGGATGCACTTGACCTTTCAGATGAACCGGAAAGTACTTTTGAAATGTATGGATCGGATGCAAGAAAGCCTGGGACTTATGCTGCTAATTGTCTATTAGCTAGAAGACTTGCCGAAAGAGATGTAAAGTTTATTCAGTTGTATCATTTGGGTTGGGATCAGCATACTGATTTGCCCAGAGAAATTACTTCACAGGCAAAAGATACTGATCAGGCTTCTGCAGCCTTAATTAAAGATTTGAAACAAAGAGGTTTATTAGAGGATACGCTTGTAGTTTGGGGAGGTGAGTTTGGTAGAACGAATTATTCTCAGGGAAAGCTTACTAAAGATAATTATGGTAGAGATCACCATCCTAGGTGTTTTACCATCTGGATGGCCGG
>JBCDJE010000135.1:0-8791 GCA_038748185.1 Bacteroidota bacterium | reverse complement strand
TTAAAAAAAAGCGTTGGTTTATGATTTTCAATGCGTTTTTCTACAAATGTCATCCCAAGCCTTTCGGCAACTTTTTGTGATTCTAGATGAGATTCATCTGTAGCAGCAATGAGATATTCAAATCCTAGGTTTTCAAAAGTATACTCTATAATAGCAATACTGGCTTCACTAGCATAACCTTTTTTTGTATAAGGCTGAAGTAGAGCATAAATCAATTGAGGCTGAGGCTCATCAAAGAAAAACCAAAGCCCTACATATCCAATCACTTTTCTATTTCCCTTTTGCTGAATTTTCCAAATACCATATTTATTCGCTTTAAAAGATTTATCATTTCGCTGTATTATTTCCTTTGCTGTGGCTTTGTCAATTGACTCATCGTCCCACATATATTTTCTAATGTAAGCATCGTTGTTCAGTCGATGGAATAACTCAGCATCTTCTACTGTAAAAGGGCTCAATATCAATCTTTCTGTATTTAATTGTGATGCCATTTTGCAATAATTTTATATGTTATCAAAATACATTCATCCTGCTTTTTAAGCAATTTTATTTTTTGAAAATTTTAACACTATTTCTAGCGCCTTTTGTTGTAACCAACTGTAAGATATAGATACCAGCAGGTTGTTGATGAGGGATTACAAATTCATTGTTATTTTTAGAGTATCCGCTATCAATTATTCTTCCTTGTAAATCATATAGCTGATAGGCTTCCACTTCTGTAAAAGCAATTACTTTAAATTTACCTGTAGTCGGATTAGGATAAACAGAAAAATCATATTTAATGGGCTTTTCACTACCTGTTACCGTTTCTTTAAGTAACCATTGATAGATAGCTCCATTGGCAGTACCCATCCAAAGATTTTCTTGATTATCTACTGCATGGCTTATGCGACCTAACTCATTTGGTTCCGAAAAAAAGGCAAAGTCTGCCAGTTGCCAATTTTTCCCTTTGTCAATAGATAAAATGAGCGAGGTCTCAAATCTTTCAGCTATAGTAGATGAACCGTGCACCAGAGCATAATGGGTAGTATCGTTCAACTGCCCGAACCCTGTAATGCTACTGATTTCAAAATTTATCCTGCTCAAAATTTCATTAGAAAAAGTAGCTGTTCGCCAAGTTTGTGTAGTATCATTGGAATAGAGATATTCGCTTGAAGCAGAACGTATCAAAGCATTTCCTGAGTTGTCCATCAATATACTTCTAATATCAGCGCCTTCTACAGTTACGCTTTCCCAAGTACCTTCTACTTTCCGAAACAGTAAAGTTTCTACTTTAATGTAAATGGTGTTATTGACATGAAATATCTCAAAAACCGATGCAGGTCTAGAAGACGTATCAATTATAAGTTCTATATTTTGTTGATTATTTGTATCAGGCGAGTAAAGTAATTGATTATCCGTATACATCACTGTGATCAATTTATCATTCATAAAAGCAACATCTAACACAGTTGTATCAGTTGAGCTAAATAAACTTTGCCAAGAATTACCTCCATCCTTACTATAATGTAACTCTCCATAAATATCGACTACTGCTACCTCCTGTTTTCCTAGATTACTTACTTTAGTCGGTGCAGCTTTTTGGAATTGAGAATTTAATGGCGCATTTAATTCACTCCACCCTTTCCAATTGTGTTTAAGTAATTTATCTCCATAAAGCGCCGCATAGGTAGTACCATCGTCAGATGACATGTCATACACATCGGGCAATCCTTTTTGAATACTTTGCCAGGTATCTCCTTTATCTGTTGAATATAAAATATTACCAGTTGCTCCAGTAATAATACCCTGATTGCCATTAAACTTCATCGCTATATTTGGGATTTTTCCAAAAAAGGGGTCACTACCAGCATCCAATGCTATTTTTTGCCAAGTGACTCCCCCATCAGTTGTTTTGAATATATGATTCGGAAGTCCAAAAAATTCTGTTGAACCTAAAATGACTCCTTCATCAGGTGTAAACCAGTGCATGCCCCTTATTACCATAGAAGATATTTCAGTACTTCTTGGAAGCATTACTTCGTCCCAATTTTTTCCACCATTGGTAGATTTATATAATTTATCTGCTGGTGCAATAAAATTGCGATTTCTCAAAGACAAATACCAAGTTTCTTCCCAAACAATATCTATATCTACGTAATGATGGTCACTTTCCGGGAAAGTAGCTATCTCCCAAGTTTGTCCGGCATCGGTGGTAAAGTAATACAATGGTTTGAAAACACCAATGTTGAGTAAAATATCATCTACTTCGTAACCCATAGCAAAACCTACAGATTCATTTATAAAATGAACATTGTTCAACCTTCTATAAGGAGTAGTTGAGTTGCTCCATTGTAGTTCTTCCCAAGTTTTACCACCATCTAAAGTCCTAAAAATTTTATCTGCTGTACCCACGGCATAACCTACATTTTCGGAAGGAAAGTGTATATCTGTAAAATAAGCACTTGAAAGATATTGTGTATTTGGACTTAGCGATAAAACTTCTTCCCAGTTTTTGCCTGCATTCTCAGTGCTAAAAATTTTGCCTTCAAAAACTATCCACCATTTTTCATTATTATAAGTAAATACATTCATATGCCGGTAAGGAGCTGAGTATCCAGTAACTGCCTCTTTATATAAAATTTCATTAGGCAGGTTAGTTATATCAACCAAGTTTTGATTGGTTGTATCTATGGCTTTTACTTGACTCCCAAACAAATAAAACTGAGTGCTATTTTTTGGAGAACGGATATAAAAATGACCATCTCTAGACTCAGAAGGATATGAAAGTAACCACTGATCTTGAGCGAATGTAGCATGTGCAAGGAATATCAAAAATCCTATAACAGCTAATAACAAAGCGAGTTTGTGTTTTAGTATGGTTAAAAAATATGACATCATGTTTTCTGGTAATTTAAATTTTACACTTGTTTAATTTCTATTTGAAGCTCTTACGCCGGCCATCTATGTTCAATCATTCCTTTTTTATTATGGGCAAGTCTTACCTCCCCAGTAAGAAAACCGTCCATCACTACCTTGGCAGCAAACTCCGAAATCTGCCCATTCAAGTGTGCCATAACAACCAGTAAAAGATTTGGTGACGGTACCATAATATCGGTCATCATAGGTAATCGAACTGCTACCATAAAGCCTAAATATTTGCCCAGTTTCTGGATCACAATCCGGACTAAGATGAAATGTCTGAAATTTACAATCTACCACGTCGGTATTAGAAGTTGATGTTACTTTACCATCAGGGGTAGTTTTTTTTTCTGTTGTAGTTACTTCACACTCCCAACATGTGCCACAAACATCGCTGTTTTCTACTGGCTGACCAATAATCGTAACTGTTCTTTCAGATTTACCAGAAGGACCTGCCCTAAAAGCATCCCACTTATAGCTAAAACCTTGTGAACAGTCTATATCTTCATTATTGGGTGGCAAGTTATTGTCTTCACAATCTTCACCACTACCCGAACCACAAGTTTCGCCATCTTGAGGAACAATTGGCATTTCTGGTTCTATATATAAAGTTTCTCCGAATTTACCATTTTGGATTCCTGTGCCACCATTGCCACCACTGCTTTTCAAACCTACTGATGGCTGTTTACCTGCTTTACCAGCGGGATTTCCATTTCCACCATGCCCAGGATCATCCCTGTAAATAGACCATATATCGCCACCATTACCGCCAAAGCTTTCCACACTGTTGCCAAGTACACTGCCGCCATCGCCGCCATATCCTGTAGCTTTGCCTGCATCTCCACCGTCCCCACCAAGGCATTTGTCACAGTCTGAAAAGCCCTTCCCACCACTGCCAGCACCCAAACCAAAAATGATACTCGATAGATCATTGAAATCTGATTCAACTATCCTCTCGTCTTGAAAAAGTTTAACTATTTCTATTCTAGCAGCTTTGCTATTGCCGCCATCCCCTCCATAAGCTTTATAAGCATTTACCCCACTTCTCACATCTCCTCCTTTTCCCCCTTGCCCCAAAATATTACCCCCATCAGCCCCATCTCTAAAAAGTTTGCCATCTGAGTTTCTACCACCAGCCCAACCGTTCATCGCTTCTCCAAAAAATGATCCGCCGTAACCTGCAAATACTTCTTTTAGTGGTAATGGAGAAGGAAAAATATCACCGCCATTACCTCCGTAGCAATATACTTCTGGTACATTTTTACCTATTATTTCAGGTATGATATCTAATACCACATCAACTGTTTGATTGAAATAGGCAAGGCCACCATCACCACCTCTAAGAGAGCCATTTCCACCATCGCCTCCATGCAATTGAATTTCTGACAAGCCATATAACTCAATGTCTGCCTCTGAAAATACATTCCCCCCATCGCCCCCTTTACCGCCATGAATGAGTTCGGGGTAGGTATCCATATCGTTCAAAGCAGGGGCATTTACAATTTCTTGGGCATCAGTGATTAATTCGCCTGCATTGCCACCCAGGCCACCCCGTACTATCACTTTATCAATAGCACTGACATCAACACCATCTTCAATGATAACAATGGCACCCCTGCCACCATTACCCAATACAAACACCTCATCGGGGGAAGGGTCATTACTGAGGTCGGGTAAAATTACTTTTCCATTTGGAGCATTGAGGTTAATCAGTCCGCCATTGCCACCCAACTCACCAATATATAGGCCTGTAAGAGTAATTATAGACTCATCGGCTGCATCTTGGCCTTTGCCTGAAAATAGGGTAGCTCCTTTTCTCAATACAATATTGCCGCTACCCTGTGCAGTAATGTTCAAATCAAAACCATCCTGTGCCTTGCTATTCAAGGTAGCTTTTCTGCCCAGCCTTCCGTTGGCAGGATTGTTTTCCTTTACTCTTATTTTACCAGCGATCACGACATTTCCATCGGTGCAAGTGATGCTAAAATTACCACCTTCACTAGGATCTATTAAAATATCTCCCTCTATTACCACACTATCCGTAGCCACAATCTGCGTGTTGGAGGAATATTCTATTTCTGCACCTGCTGGTATAAAAAAAGTGCGGCAATTAGTACCTGATGGGTCGCCATCACAACCAATATTTTGATTATCAGGATTAGGGTCTGTCTCTTCTTTACATCCTAAATAAAAAAGGCAATGCAGTATAAGTAACTTTAAAAAAAAGTTTTTCATGAATGAATAATTAAAGAATTGACACTAGAATACCCGAGTCTCGAAGAATGACTCGAGTATGTTATGAATTTTTCGGTAATTGCAGGTCTTAATTGAGTGTATAATAAAAGTGGCTTACATCTTCCTCGTTAGTCGGTTTTGTCTTTCTGTAAAAATCTATCGCGTAGTCATCTATTTTATCTGCTTGAACAAAAACTTCCTCAAACCCTTGTTCTCTGCAATGATTATTTACTGCATTTATTAACTGTCTCCCAATGCCTTTTCTTTGAAAAGAAATGGAGACTGCCAAATCGTAGATATAAGCCAGTGGCTTTGTATGATAATATTGTTCCAAAGTGTAAACGGTAACACCTCCTATAATTTTCTCTTCAGAAGAGGCTATAAAAACCATAAAGTCTGGTTTTGCTAATAGCTTTTTTAGGTATTCTTCGGAAGGGAGAATAAAATCTTCCATTTTAAAAACTTCTTCAAACAATTTAATGAGCTTTTTAAATGAAAAACGCTCATTTGCGGATAGTTTATTTACCTCTACTTCCATTACTAGTTTAATTTGATGGCAAAGTAAAGTTACTTTTTTGTGTGAAACCACTACATAAAAGTAACTCTACTAAGTTAATTACTAATTTGATACTGCATTCTAAATTTTCCCTCTACAATTTCTGTAAAGTCTTTGGTATCCCTAGTCACAGTCGGATTAACCTGAATATGATTGAGCTTTCCATTAAATTCTCCACTTATGGTATTGTTGGCTACTTCTGTTATGGTAATAGTTACTTCGTCGACACCAGCACCAGCGTAAAAACATAACACATCGGGCTGGGCACAGGGTGCTTGAAGTACTTTTATAGACTCATCTGTCCATGTAACACTTCCTTCAATACCTGTAAGTGTGTATGGGAGGGTCAGGGTTTCAATATCTAGATCATTAATCCTTATGGTCCAAAAACCATCAGTATCATCTGTTCCATTTTTAAAGGCTTGCAAATAAAGGGTTTTATCTGTACGATTAAACACATTGATATTTCCGTTTACCCCGCCGTCGAAAACTGTTTGATTATATTCAGCGGCATCATTACCGATTTTAGCCGATATAGAAAATGTATCAGGTGCTATCGGTTTTTCGTCTTCGTCATCACATGACGATAAAAGTAAAGCTACCTTAATCAAAATCAATAAAATAGTTCTGTTTCTCATTTGGACTTGGTTTGTTTAATTTGACATTTGGTCATTTGTGAAAAATTTTAGAAGATTTCTCTATCCGCATTTTTAATAATACATCACAAAAATCTGTGGATTATCCATATAGGTCAACTACATTAAGATGTGGGATTTTTATTTGTAGTGTCCTTTTCCATTTTTCTAATAATTGACAGGTCTTTATCTGATGATTCCCTTTATCACAGTTACAGGTCTTTTAGTACAATCATCTGTTGTGTATGAGGTAGAAATTGATACTATAAATGCTAAAAAATACTATATGATGGATTACATTGGCCATACTTATCTATCGGATATTAGTGGCAAATTATATAGAGGTAATAAAGGATTGACTACCGCCAAAAAATTATTGACTTAGTGCTTATGAGAATAATATATCCTGAAAAGGAATAAATTTTTCATACTCTTACAAAATCAAAGTACTACATAAATATGTAGTATTGGGCATAGGGCTTTTTTTACCTACTGAATTGAGTAACTTTGTATAAGTCCGAACTATACAAAGCTGTAAAAATGAAAGCGCTATTCATTGTAATTGGCCTTTGGATGTGTTGCCAAGCAATATCTCAACCCACCTCACTCTATTTTAAAAATTATGGTGAAAAAGAAGGGCTTTCTGAAATTACAGCCAGACGCCTTCTTATTGATAGTCGGGGTTATTTATGGGCCTCAACCTTTGACGGGCTGAATCGATTTAACGGTTATGATTTTTCGGTTTTTAGGCATGACTCTAATGATAGTTGTTCAATCAGTAACAATATGATATTTGCTATTTTCGAAGATTCAAAAGGTAACATATGGGCAGGTACGAATCAAGGACTAAACAAATTTGATCCCAATAAAGCATGTTTTACTCAGTATAAACATAAGACAAATGGAGCAAGTTCATTGAGTAATAATTTGGTAACAGATATTACTGAGGGTCAGCAAGGATTTATTTGGATAAGTACCAATGGAGGTGGTATCGGAAAACTCAACGTAAACACAGGAATATATAGCCAGTATGCTTCTACAACGCATCAGCAACTTTTGGAAGAACACAATAGCGCGATAAGCTTGGAATGGCGTTCGGACGGAAAACTTTTAATCGGTTTTAGTGGAGGTGGTCTTTCCATTATGGATACAAAAAAAGAAAGCTTTGAACATATAAAGTTTGATTACAAAGAAGAAAAAAACGAAGTATTTAGACATAACGTAATCAGAGATATTTATGAAGATGTGCAAGGTATTTTATGGTTGGCAACTTACAAAGGGCTAATTAGATTAGATGGAGATACCAAGGAATATCAGATTTTTTTGCATAATGAAGATGACAAGAACTCCCTTCCTCATAACTCTGTACATGATATAGAGCCTGCTAATAAAAATGCCTTTTGGCTTGCTACTTTCGGGGGTGGTTTAAGCTATTTTGATATCGCGACTCAAACCTTTTATAACTTTAATGAGCAACAAAATACTATCAATTTAACAAACAACTCTTTCTTTAATGTAAAACAAATAGGAGATAAGTTGTGGATAGGAACCGATACAAATGGTTTATTTAGTGTTTCACTAGCTGATAACCAGTTAGAGTTTTTACACTCAAATCTGTTTTACCCTGATATTATTAAAAAATTATCTCCCTCTACTTTGGCTAGTGGTGGATACCCAGAATTGTTAATGACTTATGAAAACAATGAAATAGTGGCTTATAATATCGATACTAAACAACCTACCTCACCCTCTTATTTAAAAGATCTTAACCTACAATTAAGTGGAATAAAAAAAACATATCTTTTATGGCAGAACAAAGAAAGACTTTGGGTTGGTACCGATAAAAATGGATTATATAGATATAATGTTAGTACGGGAGAATTAAAAAATTATACTTATGGAAACCATCATGGTTCACTAACTCATCCACACATCACTCGAATAATACTAGATAGTCAGGGAAGATTATGGGTTGGAACAGCCTCCGGGCTTAATCTCTATAAGGAAAAAAGTGATGATTTTAAAGATTGGAAAACAGAAATTATGAGAAACGATGGGCTTAAAGATGACCATATCGTTGAATTATTCAATGATTCTAGAGGAAGAGTTTGGATTGGTACTGAAAAAGGTCTTTATAAATACAGTGAGGAAACTGAACGGTTTGAATCCTTTTTTTATAGCGGATCCTTACATGAAACCTTGAGTGATAATAAAATAAATTGCATAACAGAAGATGAAGACGGTAATTTATGGGTGGGTACACAGAGTGGCATCAGTAAAATGAGTTACACTGATAATGGTTATAAGGTAAATAGATATGAACCTATACAACCTCTTGAAAGTGGTGTTATTAACGGTCTTATTTACAGAAAACCTTACCTATGGGCAGCTACAGGAAAAGGTATAGCAAAGATTAGTATTACAGATGGCAGTATGGTCAACTATGGATGGGAAAGGTTGGAGA
>JBCDJE010000134.1:0-8829 GCA_038748185.1 Bacteroidota bacterium | reverse complement strand
CTGGGGATCAATGCCGCTTTTTTCCATAACCCTGTAGATGGCTACCAGGTGCTGGTCTTTGATAATAAGAATAAGATGAGTTATTATTAATAAACTGATTATCAGACACTTAATTTAATTCAATAAGATTTATTCAAAATTTAAAAAGTAAAGAATTCTTAATAGGACGCATAAAAAGCATTAATGTAAGTTTTTAATACAAACAAAATAAAAACTATGGATAAAAAAACACCAAACAATTCAAGTAATATTGAAGAGCAAATGAAAAAGCTTCGTCAAAACTTTTCAACGCTCAAGCAAAAAAGAGAGGCTTTGCAACTTAAAATCGATGCTATTAAATCACCCAAATTTTAATGCCTTTTTCTAAAACCGTAAGGACAATGCCTGCATCCACTTTTACAACAATACCCCCGTTTCCTATGGTATTTGGCTGTAAAAACGAGGAAACCATTTTCAAAATAATAATCCTCTGAATTAGAATTGTCCTTACGAGTCTTTTTGCTTTGCTGATCCATTTTTAGGGTTACTGTTCTTTATAGTTTTTTAGCCAATTTATATTCTAAACATTAGTGCGAGCATATTCAAATTTCTTAACTATTAGACTTCAATACGGCATATTTATCTTCCTTGAATTGATAAAAGATCTCATCTATCAGGAAAGTAGAATCCTCCATTCGGAATTACACCAACTGAAAAGTCATCAATAGTTACCCCAGTTTCAGGATTGTACCTAATAATATTTCCACTACTAACAAAATCTCCAGCATCACTGCCTATTAGATAATCGCTTTCTGGGTCATAACCTAACCCATAAAAAGAAGAGCTGACACTAAAAAGAGGCATATCGACCAAAGCTGTACTGTTTATCGGCATGCGATACACACCTCCATTAAAAACATAAAACAGGTTTTCTCTATCTTCATCTATAATGAGATTACTAGGTTTGAAGCTTAAATTATCGAAGTTTAAATCCAATACAACTGAGTTACTGTTTGGATCTATTTTCACCAAACTACCTGAAATATCTAATGCACTAAAATCAGCATTAAATTTTCCAGTACATAAAACCCAGATATTCCCTTCTTTATCTTCTACAATACCTGAAGGCTCGGCACCTACTTTGATATTAGTAATCACTTCATCTGTTACTGTATTAATTACAGCAACCGTACTATCTGTGGTGAAACCTCCTGAACAGGTTACATAAAGCTCATCATCGTTCAATAGCATCCGTTCTGGTCCAATGCCTGTAACAATACTATCTGTTACTGTAAAAGTATTTAAATCTACTACAGCAATGTTACCACTAGAGCCATTGCCCCACTGGCTTACATAAGCTTTATCGGTAGTAATCCCTTGAAAGTAACGAGGTTGCGCAAGTCCAGTGATGGTATTAGTTCGTTCAAAAGAAGCTACATCTGCTACTTCTATCTTTCGAGCATTATTTACTACCATGAAAACCTCCTTCTCGTGTACAGCTATTGATTGCAAAATATTTCCTAGAGGTATTCCACTATTGGCTGATTGGAAAACATTATTTTCTGTGCTATTGGTCTCATAATTAAAAAAGCTAACTGTACCAGTACCTTCTTTAAAAGGGCCTTCATTGGCTATGAAAAATCCATTTTCATATTTATCTAAAACAACAGGGTTTACATTTGGCTCATCGTCATCGCAAGAAATAAAGAAAGTAGCTAAAAGAAAAAATACAATAGGCATCTTATGGTTGAAAAATTTCATCTTCTTGATTAAAATTTAGGTTTTAAAATGATACTAAATTGATAATTTCTCTCTGGCATAGGCCTCCAAGCCATAACCTGATACGTCTCATTAAATAAGTTAAAGATGGTACTGCTTAAGTGTATCTCTCCCAGTTTTGTATTATGTCTTATAGAAGCGGAAAAATTACCTGTGGTAAAAGCAGATAATGAAGTTACATGGTCTGAGGCAGTATATCTCTTACCAGTATATTGTTGTTGCCAGCCAATTTCAAATTTCCCCCGACTTAAGGCAATGTTAAAATTTGCCGTATGCTCAGGAGTATAAATTAGCTGTTTCCCTAAAGACCGGTCATTTTCAGATTTTTGTTTCTCATTGGTAGATCGGGTAAAGTGGTAACGAGCAATAAAAGAAAGTTGGGTTTTATCCCATTTTTTCTTGGCTTCAAGAGCAGTTTCAATTCCTCTAGCCCAAACTTGCTGTACATTTTCCGGTGACCAAAAAGAAGCACCTGGTCTCCAGAGAATCCAGTTATTAATTCTATTGCTAAATACTGTAGCTTTAACACTGCTTTCAAACCCCAAAATTGCAAGATTTACTTGGCTGCCCACTTCTTGCGACCACCCTGATTCGGGCAACAGATTAATATTACCGCCCGGTTGCCAGTATAAATCGTTGAAGGTTGGCAAACGATAAGAGCGTGCTACTTTTCCCGAAAAAGATAAAAAAGCCCACGGTGAAACTGTCACACCCCAAGTAGGTACAATTGGTGCTGTGCCATATTCAGTGAATTCTTGCCTAATGCTTAACCTACTTTCCAATTTACCTGCTGTATCTTGGTATTTTACAGAACCTAAAAGCGAAAGCCTTTGCTGGTTGTGTTGTTCTTCTTCATAATTTTCTGTCTCTCCGGAAATATATTGGTACTGTACTCCTGCCTGAAAGCTAAAATTTGTTAGCGGACGCCAATTGAGTTCTGCTTCTTGCATTAGTGTGCTGCTTTTACTGAGGCTTTCTAAATTAACGGCATCATCTTTAAAAAATAAGGTTTCTTTAGAAAAGCCACTCTGTACTTTCCAGTCATAGTCATTTTTGTAGCCTGACCAAGTAAGCAGTGTTCTAATAAAACGATCTTCTTGTGTAGCCTGGCTTCTGCTAGTAGTAAGTGTAGCAGGTATTTGTCTATCGTTATTTTGCCCCCAAAAACGGACAGCTAACTGTTGATTTGCCTTGATTTTTAAATAATTTTCAAATAATAAACCCCATTGAGAAAATAATGCATGTTGCATAGTTTCTCTTGGGAAACCAGCCTTTGCATTGTTAGTATAAGGAAAATTGTTTTTATTTCTATCTCTAAAAAACTTTAGTGATGTATATGATTTTTCACTTCCTTTAGAAAGCTTATAAGATTGAAAATGCTTGCCAAAACTGCCAAGCGTTTGGTTCATACTAGCCTGCCATCCGTTGGAAAAATCAGGTAGATTCTCTAGATAAAGTGTACCTCCTACTGCTCCACTTCCCCACAAGGCTCCTTCTCCTCCTAGTTGCAATTGAACAGCATCTACCAAGCTATTAGGCAGTAAAGAAAAATCAATTTGCCCATTCATAGAGCTTTGTATAGGAAAACCGTTCCACAAAACTGCCGTATGGGAAGCGCCCATTCCTCTAATTGAAGTAGTCGCTAAACTTCCGGGATTGTAGGCTTTAATAAAAATTGGTAAGGTTTGAGCCAATAACTCACTCATGCTCATTGCCTCAAATCTTTGAAGTGTAGTAGCATCTATTTCCAAAACCTGTGAACCGGTTGAAAACTCCTTTAAGCGACGGGCTTCAACTATTACAGCTTCCAATGTAAAAATACTATCTGAAACAAGTACTTGTTGCCCAAATGCATTATTCAACAAAAGTGCACAAATACATGTGCAGAGTACATTTTTTTCCCTTAAGACATTCATTACAAATGATTTAACATTTAGCTAAACCACTCGTAACCGCAGTAAAAATGGAGAAATACACAAGATGAAACGATATTACTAATGCTCATAATGGTATTCTTCGCTTTTTTTCCCGAAAGCTACGAATGCATGTGAAAGGCAGGTCTTCTGACTGGCTCGCCCTTATCTGCCTTCCCGTACTATTACATACAGTGACTTTGAGATTGATAAGGAGCACAAATGAGCTCACAGCAGCGGGAACTGTCCAGGATTTACACCTGATTCCCTTTTAATTTCCTTACTCTGAAAGAATAGGAAAACCAAACACAGTTCAAAGCTGCGAAACATTCTCAGATAAAAAAATAAATTGAGAATTTTTTTCAGCTTCTATTTTAGTGTAAAAAGAAAAAACTTAACGGTATCTGTAAGATATCATGGTTTCAAGTATCTTTGCCTCGTTAATTTAAATAAGTCAAAATATATGAGAATTTTAGGAAATATTTTTTTTATTACAATATTATGTTTGACTGCTTGCTCGCCAAATGGCAATTCAAAGCTTCCTATACTAGGAAAGGTAGCAGATGCCCAATTTGAATTTTTAAGCCAAGATAGTACACTTATTAACCCACAAACTTTTGAAAATAAGGTATATGTAACCGATTTTTTCTTTACAACTTGTCCCACCATTTGCCCTAAAATGAAGGCTCAAATGCTTAGAGTATATGAAGAATATGAAAAAAATAATGAAGTGATTTTATTATCACATACTATTGATCCAACACATGATACAGTAGCTGTTTTGAGAGATTATGCAACAAGACTAGGAATTAGTTCAGATAGTTGGCTGATGGTTACTGGAGAAAAAGACGCCATTTTTAATGTGGCAAAAAAATATATGGTAAGTGCTTTAGAAGATGCCAGCCAGCCCGGTGGTTTTGTACACAGTGGTGCTTTTGTTTTAATTGATAAAAAGAAACAGATTAGAGGATATTACGATGGTACTAAAGAAATGGATACCAATGAGTTAATAGACGACATAAAAGTACTACTTAGTGAAGGATAAGAAACTGTTTTACTTAGCCCCTATCTTAATATTTGGAGTAGTAGTAGCTATTCTGCTTTATAGCACCAAAAGTAAAAACCAAGGAGCATTGTTATATGAAACCAGATGTGCTAATTGCCACATGGAAAATGGTAAAGGGCTACAATCACTCATTCCACCTTTAGTAAATGCTGATTACTTAGAAGTGTACCGCAACCAATTAGCCTGTATAGTTAGAAAAGGAATAGAAGGGGAAATAATGGTGAATAATATTTCATACAATCAGCCTATGCCAGGTAATGAAGATTTAACGGATACTGATATTGCCAATATTTTAAATTTTGTACTTACACAATGGGGAAACCAATATCCCATATTTTCGCTGCAAGAAGTACAAGCACAATTAGAAAACTGCCCATAGAAACTTCCTACAAAGTAATATATTCAAATTCTATTCAAATACCTTCCAAAATATTGCGTACTTTGGCTTTTCAGAATTTTTTCTGGAATTTTAGCTTAGGCAAAATCAATTCTTATTGCATCTTATTTTTTTTATTTTCATGAAAAATACTTACTACCTATTTATTATACTATATTTTATCGCTTGTAGTCCTAAAGAAGAGACAACAGAAAATACTCAAAGCGCCACAGGACCAAACTTCATTTTTATCTTGGCCGATGATCTTGGTTATGGTGACTTATCTTGTTTTGGAGCAACCGATATTAAAACACCCAACATCGATAGAATAGCTGCTGAAGGCGTAAAATTTACTGCACACTATACTACCTCTCCTGTTTGTAGTCCTTCTCGTGCCGGATTGCTCACAGGAAGAAATTCTCAAAGAATGGGCATACATGGTGTGTTTTTTCCTGAAAGCTACACAGGTATGCCGAGTGAAGAAAATACTATTGCAGAACTTTTAAAACAAAAGGGATATGCTACCGGAGTAGTGGGTAAATGGCACTTAGGACATCATTTTCAATACCTACCATTGCAACAAGGTTTTGATGAGTATTACGGCATCCCTTATAGCAACGATATGGAAAGTGTTGTGTATATGAAAGACAATGAAGTAGATTCTTTTAAAGTAGATCAGCATTATACAACTAAGACTTATACTGAAAAAGCGGTTGATTTCATTCAAAGAAATAAAGAAAAACCTTTCTTTTTGTATTTAGCTCATAATATGCCTCATGTACCTATCTATGCTTCGGAAAAATTCTTGGGGAGTTCTGATAGAGGACTGTATGGCGATGTGATACAAGAAATAGACTGGAGTGTAGGAGAAGTATTAAAAACACTCGAAGGTAATGGTATGCTAGAAAATACTGTAATAGTTTTCTCAAGCGATAATGGCCCTTGGCTAGTAATGGAAGATCATGGCGGGTCTGCAGGTATTTTACGTGAAGGAAAACAATATACTTTTGAAGGCGGGATGCGTGTACCTACTGTAGCTATGTGGAAAGGCAAAATTCCTCCACAAGTTTATGAAGAAACTAGTTTGCAAATGGATTGGCTACCTACTTTTGCCAGTTTTGCTGATGTAGATGTCCCAAATGACAGAGATTATGACGGGATGAATATCGCCGAAGCACTCTTAAACCAAACACCCATGAAAGAGCGTGATTATTTATACTTCCACTTTGGATATGACGATCTCAGGGCAATGCGATCGGGCAAATGGAAAATTAAATTACCTTTCAAAGGCTTTGAAGGTTCAAGAGGGATGTCTGCTGTAGCAGCACATGATACTTTATTGTTTAATTTGGAACAAGACCCAGGTGAAACAACAAACTTAGCTAGTGAAAATTCGGGACTAGTAAGAAAACTTTCAATGAAGATGGAAAGCAAGCGGAAAGAAATGGGTGAGTTTAAACCACCTATAGTTATTCGAAGTAGAGCTGATAACGGTCATTTTGAATACTTAGAAAACAAACATAGTACTGAAAAGTAGTTTGCTTAATACTAAGAGAGAATTATTCAATTACTGTATTTAGCATAATTAAAAAGCGAAAGCATATAACTTTCGCTTTTACTTTAAAAAACTCAGGTTTTTATAAGTCAAGTATTTTAAATTCTACCCTTCTATTTAGCTGTCTTCCATCATCTGAATCGTTATTGGCAATTGGTAATGATTCGCCTAGCCCTACAAAAGTTACTTTATCAGGAGAAAGATTTTTTGAAATTAGAAAATCTCTTACTGTCTTAGCCCTATTTTCTGATAGTGTCTGATTACTCATTTCACTGCCAACATTATCAGTATGCCCATTAATTTCAATTCTAAGTTTGGGAGTACAACTAAAAAGTTTAATTACCCGCTCTAGTTCTCGGTAAGACTCAGGTCTTAGGCTTGATTTGCCCGTATCGAAGAAAATATTATTCAATCTTACTGTTTCTCCTACTTTAAATGGTACCATGTTTAAATCTCTCCTTATTACACTCTCGGGTAGCAAACCTGTAGTATTAACAACTGAGCTGATTGGCAAATAGGCTTCTTTACTAGCATAAATCGCATACTTCTTCCCAACCGTCAGTGGGATGTTATACTCCATGGTCTCAGGATTTACTCTTGCCTTTTTTACCATTTCGCCAGTTTGCATGTCTTCAACAATTACATCGGCTATAAGCAGCTCTCCAGTATTCTTATCTTGCACATTTCCTTCTACAAAAAGCTGATTACAAGTAGCAAAATCCTTATCAAATAATTGCTTAATTTCTCTTGATGAAAGTGCCCTCTCATAAACCCGTACCTCATCTAAATACCCTTTGAAAGGTCTATCTGCGCCTTCTACTTGTCTACCGACCTTGAAGGTTACCTTTGATTCTTGATTGATTCCTCTACCGGTTTGTTTTCCTGTATTATTCAGCTCTCCATTAATAAATATCGCCATATCACCATTCGCCCTCCATACGCCTACCAAATGATACCATGTATGTATTTGCAGCATATTTTTACCAAAGATACCTTCTTCTTGTACATAGCCATCTCCTACTGAAAAAGCTACAGTATTCTTTCCTCCCAAAAATAGCCCAAATTGGTCTTGATTCTTATTAAATGCCCACCTGCCCGCTAATAGACTCAAACCTACTTTATTTTTAGGTTCTACATATACCCAAAGTGATACTGTTAAACCCCTTTCTATTTTGTTGAAGTCCGAACTATTACCGAAATCTATATAATTTTTATAGCCGTCAAAATGGTATGCATCTTCTCCACAACGTATCCCACTTTGTACTGCTGCGCCTAAAACATCTCCATGATTATTCCCAACTATATCATTGGCATTCCCATTAAACGGATAATGAGCAAATAAGCCTCTTGATAAATCGCTTTGGGAAAATGAAAAATTAGCAATTCCCAAAATAGTTAGTAAAAGCAATAATTGGATTTTATGTATCATAGCTTGAAGTTTGATAGTTAGTTGTTAATTTGTGTAAATTTTAACGGACATATCCACTTACTACATCAATAAAAATATTTTCAGGTAAGATTTTTAGCAACTTTTTAGTAAAAGGTTAAAATTTATGGCTTATATAATGATAGATGTAGAAACTGACGGTCCTATCCCCGGCGATTATTCTATGATTTCTTTTGGTGCTGTACTGGTGAATGAATCACTTAATAAAACATTTTATGGGAAATTAAAACCGATTAGTGAACAATTTATTCCTGAAGCACTATCAGTTTCAGGGTTTACAAGAGCTGATACACTTACTTTTGAAGATCCTAAAAAAGTTATGCTTGATTTTGCCACTTGGCTAAAAGAAATAACCAACGAGAGACTCATTTTTATAAGTGATAATAATGGTTTTGACTGGATGTTTATCTGTTGGTATTTCCATCATTTTACTGGCAGGAATCCTTTTGGCTTTAGCTCACAAAACCTAGGTAGCTTATATAAAGGCACGGTTAAAGATACTTTTAAGAACTTTAAACATTTACGGGACACGAAACATACACATAACCCTGTAGATGATGCTAAAGGTAATGCGGAAGCCTTGTTAAAAATGAAACATGCATTAGGACTAAAAATAAAGCTATAAGCCTTTGCTTGTATTGAAGTGTCATGGAAGATTAAATTACTTATACAGATTTACTAAAGAGGTGATTATTAAACTTAGCTAGGCTGGTG
>JBCDJE010000133.1:0-8851 GCA_038748185.1 Bacteroidota bacterium | reverse complement strand
CTGCTAATTAGTTAATAGCAGCTTTTCTTTTATTAAAGTGTTGATCAACAGCTTCCCTACTTAATGCATTGAAAGTCATTTCCGAAGTTAAACCTGCTTTTCTACCAACCAAAAGTCCAAAACGCATATCTTGGTAACCCTCTTTTTCATGTGCATCTGGGTTAATGCTTATCATTACGCCTTTGTCAATTGCATACCTAACCCATCGCCAGTCAAGGTCTAGCCGCCATGGATGTGCATTTATCTCTATAATAACATTGTGTTTAGCACAAGCATCAATTACTGCTTGGTGGTCAATTGGGTAGCCTTCGCGCCTAAGCAACAGCCTTCCTGTAGGATGACCAAGCATAGTAGTATAAGGATTACTAATGGCAGTGAGCAGCCGTTGTGTTGCTTTTTCTATATCCATTTTTAGGTTTGAATGTATAGAAGCAACAATAAAATCGAAACTTGCTAACACATCATCTGTATAATCAAGTGCACCATCATTTAAAATGTCAGATTCAATTCCTTTAAATATTTTAAAAGGAGCTAGCCGTTCATTTAACTGATCTATTTCTTTATGTTGTTGGCTGATGCGGCTTTCGTCAAGCCCATTGGCGTAAAAAGCTGATTTAGAATGATCGGTAATACCTAAGTATTCATAGCCTAATTCTTTACAATAAATAGACATTTCTTCAAGACTGTGTTTGCCATCACTATAAGTTGAATGGTTATGTAGAATCCCTTTCAAATCTTCCATCTCCACTGCCTTTGGCAATTCTTGTTTTTTAGCTAATGCTACTTCAAATGTGCCTTCTCGCATTTCGGGAAGTACTAACTGCATACCTGCCTTTTGGTAAATATCAGCTTCACTATTAAAAATTTTGCTGTTGGCAAGTGTTCTTAAACTATGCCCATTTTCACTTATAACAGTAGCTAAATGCTCAGGAGCTGATGAGCTGATGAGTAAATTAGCAGCAAATTTTTTAGGGGAACTCAGCTTAAAAATTAATTTTAGTCCACTTTCTTTATCCTGTCCTCTCAATGAAAATGGACCAGAGATTTTCTCATCGAAATTAAAGCGCTCTTCATTTAATAAATATTTTCTAAAAGCGCCAAAATCTTTGGTTACTATAATAAATTCTAGGGTGTCAATTATTTCTAGATAGCGCCTTATTTCTCCGGTTAATGCTACTTGTTCTACTAATTTTTCTGCTTCAAGCTTTTCTTTAATAGACAAAGCAATGGGTTCAGCTTTAGCAAAATGTAATTTTCCTTTATTAGCAGCCAAATAATCTATTTGTTCAATAATGAGTTTTTGTGTTTTTTCCCCAAATCCTTTCAATTTAGCAATCTTACCTTCTTTACATGCTGTATAAAGTACCTCTAAAGACTCTATGTTGAGTTCTTGCCAAATAGCACGAATTTTCTTAGCGCCAATTCCTTTAATGTCTAACATTTGAATTACACCTTCCGGAGTATCAGCAAGTAATTGATCTAATTCGTCAAAAGAGCCTTTTGCTTCAATTTGAAGCATTTTTTCAGCCATGCCCTTTTTTATTTCTAGTGTAAGAAGCTGTTCTATATTTTTACCTTCCAACTGCTCATCGAGTTTTTCTAGGTGAAATACAATTCCCGAATAAGCCCTTACCTTAAAAGGGTTTGCATTATGTAGCTCTAATAATGAAGCAGTAAGCTTAAATTTTTGAATAATCTCTTTATTGCTCAAGATTTTGGTATTTTGGTAAAAAACGGATCATGCGAATTTCGGGAAAATTTAATGAGCTTGAAAGTATCATGACTTAAGTTTGTGAAAAGTTTTGTGAGTATCTTAATACTATTTTCTTTTCACTCAACATGTTTTCTTCTTTGGAAGATTGTATTTTTGCAAATTCCATAACATTTCAGCCTTACAAGCCGTCATGTTTTCTCACATTTCAGTAAGCATAGAAGATAAGCTAGAAACCCATGTCCACAAATAACATTGACCAGCTAAATCCTAAAGATTATATCATTGTAAAAGGAGCAAAAGTAAACAACCTTAAAAACCTTAGCGTAGCTATTCCCAGAAATAAATTGGTTGTTATAACCGGAGTTTCCGGCTCAGGCAAATCTTCTCTTGCTTTCGATACACTTTTTGCAGAAGGTCAGCGCATGTATGTAGAAAGCTTGAGCTCTTATGCCAGACAGTTTTTAGGTCGGATGGAAAAACCCGAAGTGGAATACATTAAAGGTGTTTGCCCTGCTATAGCTGTAGAGCAAAAAGTAACTACCAAAAATCCTAGGTCTACTGTTGGTACTACTACCGAAATTTACGATTATCTTAAACTACTGTTTGCACGCATTGGGAAAACATATTCTCCCGTTTCTGGAGAGGAAGTAAGTAAAGACAGTGTTTCAGATGTAGTAAATTATATTCAGTCATTTGAGGAGGGAACGCGCATGATGATATTGACAAAGCTCAATGTAAAAGAAGGTAGAACATATAAAGAAGAGCTGAAAATTCTTTTGCAAAAAGGCTTTTCAAGAGTTGAAGCTAATGAGGAAGCCCTGCTGATTGATGACTTATTAGAAAAAGAAGAAGCTGAACTGGAAAAATTTGCATTCAATATCTTAATCGATAGAAATACAGTTAAATCTGACGATGAAGATAATGCTTATCGTATTGCTGATTCTGTTCAAACTGCTTTTTTCGAAGGACACGGATCGTGTATTGTTGAGCTATTTCCAAAGGGAAAGAAAACAGTAAGGCAAGAATTTTCAGATAGTTTTGAAAAAGATAATATCAAGTTTGAGGAGCCGAGTGTCAACCTTTTTAGCTTTAATAATCCTTATGGTGCTTGTAAAACTTGTGAAGGTTTTGGGAAAGTATTGGGTATAGATGAAGATTTGGTCATTCCTAATAAAAATCTTTCAGTGTTCGAAGGGGCAATTGCTCCATGGAAAAGTGAAACCATGAAAAAATGGTTAGACCCGTTATTGAAGAATGGTATCCGCTTCGATTTTCCTATTCATCGTGCTTATTACGACCTAACCGAAAAAGAAAAAGAATTGGTTTGGACAGGGAACGAATATTTTAAAGGATTGAACGACTTCTTTAAGCATCTTGAGTCAAAAACACACAAAATACAGTATAGGGTTATGCTTTCTAGGTATAGAGGAAGAACAGTTTGTCCTGACTGTAAAGGAACACGCCTAAGAAAAGATGCCGGCTATGTAAAAGTAGCGGGTCAATCAATTATAAATTTAGCATTAATGCCTATCAACGATTTGGTACTAGTATTTGCCAATATCGAATTAAAAGAGCACGAACAAAAGATTGCTCAAAGAATTTTTGCTGAAATTACCAATAGACTTTCTTACTTAGAAAAAGTTGGTTTGGGTTATCTCACACTTAACAGGCTTACATCAACGCTTTCAGGAGGAGAGCATCAGCGAATTAAATTGGCTACTTCGCTGGGAAGTGCCTTAGTAGGCTCTATGTATATTTTAGATGAACCAAGTATTGGGCTGCACCCACGAGATACACGCAATTTGGTGAGTGTATTGCAAGAATTAAAAGCTTTAGGAAATACTGTAATTGTCGTAGAGCATGAAGAAGAAGTGATGCTTGCTGCCGATCAAGTAATTGATATTGGGCCTAACGCAGGGAACTTCGGTGGCGAACTGGTTTTTCAAGGAGATATATTTAAAGTGGAAGATAAGCAAGTGAGTCATACCTCTCGCTATCTCAATGGGCTAGATGTAATCGCTATTCCTCCAAAAAGAAGGAAGTGGAAACAAAGTATAAATATTATTGGCGCAAGAGAAAATAACCTTAGAAATCTGTCAGTGAAATTTCCGCTAAATGTAATGACAGTGGTAACGGGGGTTAGTGGTTCTGGAAAATCTACTTTAGTCAAAAGCATCTTATATCCTTCCATTGCTAAAATGTTGGGATCACATAACGATAGCACTGGCAAGGTTGATAGAGTAGAAGGTGCAACTAAGTCGATCACTCACATAGAGTTTGTTGATCAAAACCCTATTGGAAAATCATCGCGTTCTAATCCGGTAACCTATGTAAAAGCTTATGACGCTATAAGGCAATTGTTTGCTACACAGCCTCTTGCTAAGCAACGCGATTATAAACCAGCTTTCTTTTCTTTCAATGTAGATGGTGGTAGATGTGAAGCTTGCCAAGGAGAAGGGGTAAACAAAATTGAAATGCAATTTATGGCTGATGTATATCTCACGTGCGAAAGTTGTAAAGGCAAAAGATTCCAAGATGAAATATTAGAAATTACCTATCGCGATAAAAATATTTCTGATGTGTTGGACATGAGTATAGATGAAGCGATGGATTTTTTTAAAGGCATTAAGAAAATTACCGACAAAATACAGCCCTTGCAAGAAGTAGGATTAGGATATATTAGGCTCGGACAATCTTCCAATACACTTAGTGGTGGTGAAGCACAAAGAGTTAAACTCGCTTCTTTTCTTGTGAAAGGAAATCTAAAGCAATCTGAAAAAGTACTTTTCATTTTTGATGAACCTACTACCGGGCTACATTTTCATGATATTGGCAAATTACTGGTAGCATTAAATGCTTTGGTAGAAAATGGGCATACAGTTATTATCATAGAACATAATATGGAAATAATAAAGTGTGCTGACTGGATAATTGATTTAGGACCAGAAGGTGGAGATAAAGGTGGTACAATTTGTTTTGAGGGCTTGCCAGAAGATATGGTGAAATTGAAAAATAATCATACAGCTTTATTTCTTAAAGAAAAAGTAGTATGACTGATATTAGTAATAGCGAAGCAGCTTTTATGAAACTTGCCTTAAAAGAAGGTATGCTTGCATTAGAACACGATGACATACCTGTTGGGGCATTAGTAGTTTGCCAAGGTAAGATTATAGGCAGAGGGCACAATCAGGTTGAAATGTTACAAGACGCTACTGCACATGCAGAAATGCTTGCATTAACAAGCGCTTTTTCTTATTTAGGTTCACGCTATTTAAATGAATGTACCCTTTTTGTAACACTTGAGCCATGTGCTATGTGTGCCGGAGCAATGTATTGGGCGCAACTAGGCAAGTTGGTTTATGCTTCATCAGACGAAAAAAGAGGCTTTAAAAAGTTTAATAAAGAAATTCTACATCCTAAAACAAAATTAGTATCAGGAGTTATGCATACCGAGTGCAGGCATGTGTTGAAAGATTTTTTTCAAAACCTCAGGTAACTTTCATCTTCAACCGAAATATACTTTTCTATATAGCGAATCAGATATTTCAAGTTCGTTATACCACTTATTAGGGTCTTATCAAAAACAAAGGAAAGGGCTATAATGAAATAAATGAAAAAGCGTTAGCATGTTGACCGTTTTTGTTCTAGTGACAAAAATATTTTTTAAGCTAACAGACGAGTGTCTCTTATAATTTTTTTTACGTGAGAGAACTGGTCAAATTTTTTAACATGCTATCTTTTTTTTTTCGGAATAATATTTTTCATTGTATAAAACTGTTTCTACTAATTAGTCTTTCAAGTGCATGCACAAGCCTAAAGCAAAATATTCTATTTAAAACAGAGAATACTTTAAATGGAGATGTTTTTAAACACTCTTTTGAAAAGGTTACAGCGAATTATAAAATTCAGGTAAATGATAGGTTGGCAATATCGGTTTTTACCAATAAAGGTGAGCGGCTTATTGACCCTAACAGAGAATTTAACATTGGTGATGCACCTGCCGAACAGCGTGCAAATGCAATGGGGAATCAAGGTTTTATGCAGCAAGAAAATACAAATGCAATTAATAACTTAAGCATTTCGCAAAATAGTATGCCGCCAATATCTTATCTCATAAAGCAAAACGGAAAAGTAAATCTACCCATGTTAGGAGATGTATCGCTTAAGGGGCTCACCTTGGCTGAAGCGGAAAAGCATTTGGCAGAAAAGTATGCTAAATACTACGAAAACCCATTCATTATAACACAATACATAAACAAGAGAGTAGTGTTAATGGGCGCTTTAGGAGATCAAGTTATCCCATTAAGAAATGAAAATATGACTGTATTAGAAGTGCTTGCCTTAGCAGGTGATGTTCAGTCTAGGTCAAAGCCTGATAATATTAGATTAATTAGAGGCCCTTGGGGTCAGCCTTCAATAAAATTAATAGACCTGACTGATATTAGCCAAATTAAAGACGCTAACATTATTGTAGAACCCAATGACATTATTTATGTAGAACCGCGAAGAAGAATTGATAGAGAATCAATCCAAGATTTTAATGTGGTTTTTGCCCCATTAACCACCTTAATTACTCTTTCGCTTACCGTCTTGCTATTTATTAGAGAGACAAATTAAATAATAAGCTACACGATATAAAGTGAACGAAATGTCCGAAAATATACATCAACAATTTAAGCCTGATGATGAAGAAGAGAATAATATTCTAAATCAATTTAATTATGCAAAATTATTATTTGTTATTAGAAAGAATGTGATCTTTTTAATATTGCTATTAGCATTTTCTTTTACTACCATTTATTTGTTTTTAAGATATAACAAACCTGTCTATCAAGCTAACTCCCTATTAAAATTAGAATTTAAAAGTTCAACTCAGTTTTTAGGACTTGACGTAGGCCCCTTTAATAATGGTATTGATGCTATTAATATGGCAGGAGAAATTGAGCTTATAAAATCAAAACTCATCTATGTTGATGTGATTGATAAAGCCAATTTAAGAATTTCCTACCATGTTGCAGGAGAGTTACTAAGTGACGAGAAATACGGAAATACACCATTCACAGTTACTTGCGAAAAGATAGAGCCAAGCCTACAAGAAATACCTTTCTTCATTAACTTCAGTGAAGATGGTTTTAACTATACATTGCAATACGAATTTGGTAATGAGGTAACAATCTGCGAAGGAAAAGTTGGTACTGTTCTTTCAACTAATTTGTTTGATTTTTCAATTAACAGTTTAAATAAATCTGCACTCGCAGATGGTGCCTATTTTTTTGTCATCCATACCGAAGAGCGCTTGTATAGCTACTTATCAGAAAATTTAGAAGTGCTTGTTGAAAACCATGTAGCAAATACAATGAGGCTTTCTTTTAAAGATCATAATAGTAACAAAGCAAAAGCTATTATAGAGGCAGTGAACGATATTTATTTGGTAAAGACGATTGATAATAAGAATAAAGTTTACGAACAATCTATTAAGTACCTCGACCAGCAATTGGAATTAATACGAGATACATTAGCCTATTTTGAAAAAGAGATTGAGCTATATGCTGCACGAGGTAAAGTGGTAGAAGAAGAAGATTTTTTTGAAGTGATTGACAAGATAGATGTTTTACAAGAGAAAAAATCGGAGTTAGTTTATGAACTCAATCAATATGATAAAATGACAGAATTGATGAAAAGTGATTCTTCACTTTCTAAAATGTCGGTTTTATCTACTATTCTGGGAAATACTTACTTAAGTGAAGTAATTAGTCAACTTACTTTACTCAATGAGAAAGTGAATAGAATTGAGGGTTATTATAAAGCTTCAACAACGGCATATAAGCAAAACCAGGAACAAACTGCAAGCCTTTTTTTACAATTAGATGAAATATTACAAGTAAGCAAGGAGACTTATCAACAAAAAATAAATGTTATTAATAAAAAGATTAAAGCATTGGAGATTTCAATGCGACAAAGTGGAGAAGAAGATGCAGAATTAAAAAAGCTTAACAGATTTTATAGTTTCTACGAAGATGTTTTTAATACCATACAATCAAAGAAAATAGAAATTGGTATAGCCAAAGCAGGTACAGTAGCAAATTTCAGAATACTAGCTCCAGCTTCTGTTTCTAGAACGCCAATCTATCCTGTGCCCGCAAATGTTTACATGATTGGTACTGGTTCAGGTTTAGCACTTTGTATAGCGTTTGTGCTAATTATGTATTTGCTACAAAACAAAATAAATAATATTAAAGAGGTAGAAAATCTAAGTCATGCACCGGTATTAGGGGTTGTGCCAAAATATGCCAAAGAAGCAATGAATTTTTCTAAACTAATAGTTGATAGGAATCCCAGGTCTGCGATAAGTGAATCTTTAAGGTCAATTAGAACTAATTTAGATTTTTTTGTGAACGGATCAGATAAAAAAGTAATTTCTGTTACTTCAACCATTAGCGGTGAAGGAAAAACCTTTGTAGCAATAAACTTAGCAGGCATCATTGCTCTTTCTGACAAAAGGGTATTGGTGGTCGATCTCGATCTAAGAAAACCCAAGATACATCTTGCTTTTGAAAATGAAAATACTGAAGGAATATCTAGTTTATTAATTGGTAAGTCTACTCTAGAAACAAGTATTAAAAAAACAGCTATTGATAATTTAGATTATATTACGGCTGGTCCTGTGCCACCAAATCCATCCGAATTAATAATGTCGCCAAAGTTTGATACTTTACTCAATAATTTCAAAGAAATATACGATATAATTATTATTGATACACCACCCGTTGGCTTGGTAACCGATGGAGTCATTGTTATGAAAAAAGCTAACATACCTATTTATGTACTAAGGGCTGGTGTTTCCAAACTATCCTTCCCTAATAATATTAACTCGCTGCTTGAAGTAAATAGATTTACAAACCTATCTGTTATTTTAAATGCCGTTGACGGAAACAATACTTATGGATATGGGAGTGGTTATGGTTATGGCTACGGGTATGGTTACGGCTACGGTTATGGCTATTATGAAGAAGACAAGAAGAAATCTTGGTGGAAAGCCAAAATAAAAGCTTAAAAATGAAAATATACTTGTTTCTTTCGTTCCTATTCAAGGTAAATTAATGGGAATAAATATTTATTAATATTATTAAAGATGTT
>JBCDJE010000132.1:0-8871 GCA_038748185.1 Bacteroidota bacterium | reverse complement strand
TTTTCAATAAAATAATAAAGCGTTTTTATGCACTACTTTATTACAGGTTGTAATGGTTTAGTGGGAAGTTACATTGCCCGTAAAGTGCTTACTCAAGGAGGAAAAGTATCTGCAATAAAAAGGAAGCAAAGTAAACTTACTTATATTGAAGATATAGCAGAACAGATAAATTGGTATGATGGAGATGTCTTGGATATTTTATCATTAGACAAAGGAGTGGAGCAGGCTGACTGCGTAATACATTGTGCTGGAGTGGTATCATTTCACCGAAGAGACTTTAAGCTAATGTTTAAGGTGAATGTAGAAGGCACTAAAAATGTGGTAAATACTTGTAAAAAGTATCATGTTCAAAAACTCGTACACATAAGTTCTGTAGCAGCATTGGGAAATAAGTACGACGAAGAAACAGTAAATGAAAATGCTGAGTGGGATAATGTAAATGAACATTCAAGTTATGGATTAACTAAATTTCTCGGGGAACAAGAAATTTGGCGAGGCAATGCAGAAGGGCTAGATGTTATAGTAATTAATCCTTCAGTTGTAATAGGGCGAGGTGAATGGGGGCGATCTAGTTTAGCCTTACTCGAATATGCCAATTCTAATCCTATTTTTTATCCTGAAGGCTATATTAATTACATAGATGCAAGAGATTTAGCAGAAGTAATTTATTTATTAATTAATCGTGAATTTTATAATGAGCGTTTTATTACAAGTGGTGGTTATATGACTTATAAAAAAATGTTGAATCTATTAGCTTATAAACTAGGTAAGAAACCTCCAAAATTTAAGATAAATCCCTTTATAGCTTCTACTGCTTTATATGCTGCAAAGTTAACTGCATTTATATTGGGAAAACCTCCGATATTAAGTAAAGAACTTCTCAAAAACTCAAGAAATAAGACAGTATTTAGCAATGAAAAAATTAAGGAAAAACTTTCATTTACTTTTAAGAGTATAGAAGATACACTAGATTGGATTAAACCATAATGCTAGTTTTCTTATATAACAATTGTTATATTAGTGATAGATAAATTCAATAGGTTACTCTAAATCATAAACACACTATACAAAACCTTACAAGATTGTTGGCTGGAGGAGATTGAAAAAACTAACTCAATTTTAAGGTATTCTAAATGGCAGATAATACAGAAAACAAATCTGAACTACAAGAAACACTGGTCATGTTTGAAAAAATGTTGTTGGAAGACCGGTTTGCTTTCTTTAATGAAAATATTTTTGAAAAATTGATTGAACACTATGTATGGGCCAATTCAAATGAAAAAGCATTAAAAGTATGTGACGTTGCGCTTCAGCAGCATCCATATTCAGTAGAGATTATTTTACATAAAGCGAATATCCTGTCTCTAAGTGGTAATTATGAAGAAGCTTTTAAAATAATTGAAAAGGCAGAAATACTTAACCCTTCTGATTCTGAGCTGCTGTCTCTAAAGGGAAATATGCATTCTATGTCAGGCAATTATAAAGATGCCATCGCTTGCTATGAAGCTGCTTTACATAATGCCGACGAAAAAGATGAGCTAATGTATAATATCGGCTTTTCATACCAATCTTTGGAAAAATTTGAGTTAGCTATAAAGTATTATATGAAAGCTCTCAAACTAAATTTGGCCAATGAAGATGCGGTTTACGAATTAGCCTACTGCGTAGAGTCTTCTAATAACCTTCAGCGAGCAGTTCAATTTTTTGAATCTATAATTGATGAAGACCCTTATGCTGCATTGGCTTGGTATAACCTAGGTATCATTTATAATAAAGCTGGTAGTTTTAATGAAGCTTATAAAGCCTTTGACTACGCCACCCTTATTGATAAGCAATTTGGAGCTGCCTATTTTGGGCAGGGCAATGCTTTAATGAATTTACAAAAATACGATGAAGCTTATCAAGCATTTCAAAAAGCACTAGAGTTTGAAGGACCTGATGCTGAAATTTATTGCTATTTAGGTGCAGCTGCAGAAAAGAAAGAAGATCATCGTCAAGCAATAAGCTTTTATAAACAAGCTATTGACGAAGATGAAGAATACGATGATGCTTGGTATGGAATGGGTTCAACCTTATTAAAGCAAGAAAAATGGATGGAGGCAGTTCACTTTCTTAGGAAGGCTTTGACCATAAACGAATATAGTGATGAATATTGGATTGCATTGGCAGAGGCCGAAAGTAACTTAGGTAATGAGCAATCTGCTACTGAGGCTTTTGAAAAAGCATGTGTAATAAACCCAGAAAACCCTGATCTTTGGTTGGAGTGGTCCATGTTTTATTATAAAATTGATGAGGTAGAGAAAGCTCTCGAAATCATTTTAGAAGGCCTTTCGGAATTGCCAGATCAAATAGAACTTATTTATAGGGCTTGTGCTTATTGTTTTGCATGTGGTAAATTTCAAGAAGGTTATCATTTTCTTGAAACGGGTATTATCATAGACTATGATAAACATACATTACTCTATGATTTCTTCCAAGATACAGAAACAAGAAAAACCATAGCCAGATTCGTAAATAAGTTAAAAGACTAATAAAAAACCAAAGGCATAAAAAATGCCTTTGGTTTTTTATAGCTTTTCTATAGTCATTTTTAAAGATAAGGAGCTATGTCATCTAACAGATAGTGATATTCCTATAACAGTAGATCATTTCCGAGCCCAATAATCAATTACTAGTACTTTATCGAGGTGAGGTTTTAATACATCGCCAAAGGCTTTATGATCAGGGTGGGGAATATATATTGCTCTTCCTGCTTCATCAGCAAAGGTGACAAAGAAACAATGAGTATATCCTTGAGCAATATTTTCTACACTCACATCAGTACCCCACTCAAAATCTTTTATGGCATCTATTTTAGCGGGTAAACCTCTAAAAGCATCTTCTATTTCTTTTACTTCAGCATCTGAAGTGCCGTCTTTAAATTTAAACAATACTACATGTCTCAACATTTTTTCCGGTTTTTCTTCTTCTTGTTCTACGGTAACCGCTGCAGTTTCAGCAGGTACATCTTTGGGTTCTTTTATACCACAAGCCGTGATTATTAATATTTTAAATACAAGTATTTTATAGCTGTTTTTCATCTGTTTAAAATTTTTTGATTGCTGAATGTTCAAAAAATTTGAATACATTCAGGAACTCACATAAACTTTAATCATGCTTTTGGTGTGAAGTTGGAATGATGAAAATTCATGTTCGTTTCATTTTATAAATTTTAGATTTTTATTAAATTGATACTAGCTCGTAGCGCTAGGGAACTTAAGTGTTATTTTAATAATTTCATACTTTTCAGAAAGTGGTTCTATTCTTATCCATTTTTTGTAACTAAAGGTATAAGAAATTTAATTTTCACTTAGGATTACTTTAAGTGGCTCACTTGCTGCGAAACCTATTCTGTCAGTAACGAGGTATAATTCTTGACCCTCAGGTACATCAAGTGGTGTTTGATATATTTGCCAAGCTTCATTAATTTCTCCACCTTTCTTTAGCAATTGATAACCAATAGAAGCACCTTCAGTATCACAAGAAACTGTTATTTTATCGCCTTCAATAGTATAGGCTGCTTTAGCTGTTACGGGCTGCTTCCAATCTGGCCAAAACTGCTCAATAAGTTTTTTTTCTGGTATAAATCCTTTATCATCTATTTCTTTCATCCACCTGTCACACTCTTCTCTCAATTCTGCTAACTTATCAGCATAAGTAGGGTCATTTGCCAAATTATTCAATTCATGGGGATCATTTACACAATCAAAAAGTTCATCATCATCTTTAGTTTCCCTAAACCACTGTGCTTGTGCATCGTTCAATTTACCTTCATCTCTTAATCGAAGAAGCTCTTGCATAATAGGCATTTGTTCTCTGTATTTTACAGGTAAATAATAAGGTTGTTCAGGTTTGAAATTTTGCAAGTATTTGAATTGCTTATCTCTTACTGCCCTTATCATATCGTATTTTCCATCAAAGCGATCAGCTGCTCCATGTACATATTTACGAGGCTCTGCAGTAAATTCACCTAAAAATGCTTGCCCTTCTAAATAAGTAGGCGGTTGAATACCTGCCAAAGAAAAAACAGTAGGTGCAAAATCGATAAAACTCACCAAACGATCATCTAATGTACCAGCATGTATTCCATCGGGTAGCCGCACAATTAAAGGCAAACGCATACCTGAGTCGTAAAGCAATCTCTTTTGTCTAGGTAAAGGGCCACCATGGTCTCCATACCAAAAAATAATAGTATTATCCATCAATCCGGCTTCTTCCAATTCCTTTAGTTTTTCACCTATTTGCTGATCCATTTCCACAATATTAGAATACATTCTTCTTACATCTTTCTTAGCAATTTCTGTATCAGGTAAATAAGGAGGGATTGGGACTTCTAAGTCTTCAGGAATATATAAACTATCTTCTGCTTTTGCCCAGATACGCGATTCGTGGGTGACTTCATGATTGAAAACAGCGAAAAAAGGCTGATCTTCTGCTTTATTTTTATAATGGGCATGTCTGCCATTTTGATCCCACGCAGTTTTACTTACTTTAAATTGATAGTCTTGCTTAGCATTATTAGTAGTGTAATAGCCATTTTCCCGCATGATCTGACTCATCATTTTTACTTCGGGTGGTGTAACAACATCGTAGGAAATAATATCTATATTACCAAAATGCTTATTACCCTGAGTACGCATATTGTGTGCCCCCAAACTACTTGGATACATACCTGTTGCTATAGCGAAACGGCTGGGTGCACATACACCTGAAGGAGAAAAAGTATGGGTAAAAGTAATGCCCTCATTCATTAATCGATTTAAATTAGGCGTATATTCATAAATAGTAGAATCGCCATAAGCTGCTAAATAAGGGCTCATATCTTCGGTAACCAGCCACAGTATATTGGGAGGTTGCTCATAACTTACCTTAGGATAATTATCCGTAACAGTATTTTCTTCTTTTATAGTTTGTTTGGGTGAACAACTAAGAAAGATGAATAAAGGGAAAAAAAATACAGTTAATTTTATCTGTTTAAAATTCATATTCGTTTCATTGAATTTTCAAAAAAATACAAAAATCTGATTTTGCCAGTCCAAGATAGAAAAACAAAGGGGCATAAAAAATTTTATCATCCTTCAACTAATAGTAATAAGTTGCACTGGTCCTAGTAATCCCGAAGAAAGCGGTTTCAATTTTCCTTGGTTTCTCCTAATTCTCCTTTGTTCAGCCCTATTTAACCAGAAATCTATATCCTTCCTTCCTTTTAATGACAAAATATAGTTAAAAAGTAGATTCGTGACTTTGATTTTCATTTTATTATTACCAACCTTCAAAGCATTTTCTAGTTTATATTCGTGTACTCCATACCACTTGCTACCCAATTTCTCATTATTAAGCCATACTTCTGAAATTTCCCTTACATTACCTAAATCTATTACTTCGTTTCCGTTTACTTTTTCAGTCTGAAACTCGCTTTCATATATCGCATATCCAGAAAAGCTTTTCAGTAAGGATTGATCTTTCCAATCTTTGAGATTTCCCATGTCGTATTCAAAAGATTTTCCTTCTACAGGGTAAAATGTGACTTTCCAGTTTAAGTTGAGAATGGTAGCTTGTTTTGTTTTTTCTCCGTCTGACTCAGGCTCAACTATGCTTTTCCCTTCTTCTAATACCAATAAGATTGACTCAAGTGGTTTTAATTGCAATAGTGTTTTACCATTTCTACTTCTAAAAGGATAATCTGTGATTTCTCCGGTTTCAGGATGGTATTTTCTTGCACGTTTCCCAACCGATGGGAAGGTTACCTCTTGTTGTATTTCATTTGACAGATGGGTATTGACTACGAAATAGATTTCCTTTTTTTCGACTTGGTGTTGAATGAAAAATAAAGAGGCGTCAATTGAAGAGAATTGTATTTGTGGCTTAACAGCACACTTATTTATCAGATTAGCTGCCCACTCAGCCAACATTAATTGAGAAGTTTTTAAATCATCTTCAGGTGCATTTACTACTGAGACAGTTTCTTGCTCCAATAAACGCATTTTCAAATTGCCGAATTCTTGTTGAGAAACTTCTTTTTTACCCGGTGTAAATTGTGGTGTATGTTCAATAAAAACTATTTTCAGGCCTGACGCTGCCATTTTCTCTAGTAGCTTTAAAGTTTCTAGCTTCGCAGTTTTGACACTTGCTATCAAAAGAATCTCATACTGCATGGCTCCAGTGTTTAAAACTCCCGATGTTACTTTTGACTCTGCCAATATGTTTGCATTAATATAATCGCTACAATATCCTGCATGATTGAGTGCTTGCCAAAGCGCATGTAAGTACCAAGGCTGCAGATTAAAAGGGTTTCGGTCTAAGCCGCTATCTGCCCAAATGTCAGCAGTAGGCCCCATTATCGCTATTTTACTTACAGGACTAGAGTCTTGTAATACCTGTGAAATTCTACTAACATAATCTGACCAATTTCTCATGTAATGCCACCAAGGGTTTTTTTCATTGAAATAAGTACCAAAGCGAATCCATCCTGGAAAAGGGGTCTCTTGAGATGAATAATTAAAACCGTGTAGTACAAGGTGGTTGATCCCAGAAATAAAGTTTACATCTGAAGCTTGTTTTATGTATGCTAAAGAAGCTTCAAAGACCCCAGAAGTATTAGTCATTCCTTCTGTACTAATTATTTTTCGCCCTTTTATATGTCCTGCAGATGAGGCATATTTATTCCAAACAGCATAGCGGATTTCGTTTATATCAGCATAAGGCTGCCAACCGGGATTGAACAACCACTGGTCTCCCTCGGGAATATCAGGGATTAAGTAACCATCTAGTAAATCAGTATATAACCATGGATGACCATAAGCTTGGTAACGGCTTTCTAAGCCATTCTCTTTACACCAATTATGATACACTTTTATGAAGCGTTCTTCAAATAGCTCTGCCATAGTTAAGCTAAAATCATATCTTACTTTTCTGATTTCAGCATTGAAAGTATTTTTTATTTTTACTTTTTTATCGAGTATGAGTGGTAACCAGGGTTGTAAGGCGTAACCTCTTCGCTGCTCAAATTCCGTCTCCATATCGTCTGTCCAATTCGCTCCCTCTAACTCAATGCTATCGCAAAATAAGCTTCTGATATAGTTGCCAATAGGTACTTCAAAACTTTTAGTTAGCTTTTGAGACATATTATTCAAATATTTCTCTACAGCATTTTTATTGAAATGATCTATTACCGGTCCATCGCCACCGGGGGCACCAAATAATACCTCTCTAAAATTTCTCCTCCATGAGATTATATGTAGATTATAGTTTCCTTCAGGGACAGTAATTAGAATTTGCCCTTCTGGCTGTTCTTCCCATTGAACCATTTTTCCTGATACCAAACTGTCAACCTCTTCAGGAAAGAGCCAACAGGCAAATATCTTTTCATCATCTCCTTTATGTAGATTTTTTAAAATTTTATCACCGCCTTTAACAGGGGTAATTTCCATTTTTAGTCCTTGTAGCGTTTCTTCAGGAGCTATAAAACGACCACCAAAAGGCCAACCCGTTCCTACAATTAAATCAGTAACTAACCCAAACTTTTTGGCTTCCTCTGCTACTTTTTTCAATAGTTGGTTCCATTCTTCACTCAACCATTCTTTTTCGGCTATATCAAGTGGCTGGGCAAAATCTGCCAAAGCAATTGGATTAATTTCAATTCCTCCTCCTCCTGCCTCTTGCATTATTTTCAACTCTCTGACAAGTTCTTCTTCTTCTACTTTATTTCCATTCCACCACCATCTGAAAAAAGGGCGAGCAGTTGCTTCCGGATTTTTAAACTTCTCTACAAAAAGCTTTTCTACGGAGTTTGTCTCTTGTTTTTGCTTTTTTGTACTACAAGAGGTTTGGAAATTAAAAACAACAGTTCCCAGACTTGCAATACTGCTCGTTTTTATAAAATTACGTCTCGATTGTTCCATACAGCTTAATTTGCTTTAGCTTAATAAGCAAATTAGTTTTTTTACTGAAAGTTACTGTGCTGTATTATGCTGTAAATTGATTTTTACTTCGGGAGTAGATGATAACGAAGCGTAAAGTTGAGCGTTCGGTTATAGTAGTTTTCAAACTTACCAGAATTTGCTAATGAAGTAGTTAGCCTGATATTGCCAGAAATTAGCTCTGAAAAATGATATTCTATACCAATATTACCCGCAAAGTCTATTGTTTTAAATGCTTCAGATTGATCTATAAATCCTGAACCGTCATCAAATCGGGCAGAGAGTAGATAGTTTGCTCCTAATCCTACTTGGAAGTCAATTGACTTACTAAACACATAGTTGAGTATTAGTGGGATATCAATGTAATTGAGTTGCCAGTTAAAAAAGGGTTCATTTTCTCTGGCTTTACTTCCTTTTTGACTAAACATCATTTCAGGCTGGATTAGGAATTTTTCACTTAATGGAAAGGATACACCAGCTCCTAACTGAAAGCCTGCTTTATCAAAGCCGCCTAAATCATCTCCATCAATTTGCGCAGCACTTGCCCCTGCAATTAATACACCTTTAAATTCTTGCGCATAAAGTGCAGAAGTGAACGAACAATAACATAAAAGAAATGAGATAAGAGATGATTTCATAAAAGTGATTCAGGTTTACTCATTTAAGAATGAAACGATAAAAACTTACCTGAATGCTAAAATTGGTTACCTTGCTAGCTATCAAGTAGGTTATGTTCATTCAGTTTTTTGAGTGCTTCATTTTTATAATTTCTACCAATTGGAATTTCGTATCCTGCCATTTCGGCATGGGTAGCACAAAATGCTTCTACTTTTTCCATATTAACAATAAATGAACGGTGAATACGCATGAAACGCTGCTCAGGAAGTTTTTCTTCGAGGTATGATATTTTTTG
>JBCDJE010000131.1:0-8874 GCA_038748185.1 Bacteroidota bacterium | reverse complement strand
TAAATATGAGTTGGAAATTCTTTTTAATCATTGTAATTACTTCCTTCTTTTTATTCTTAAGTCTATTTGCAGCAGTAAACATAGAAAGTACAGCATTTGAAAATGAGAAGGAAAAAATTCTTATAAGAAAGATTGGTCATGAAGTATTGCTTCATTCTGGCGATAAAATTTCTAGGGTTTTGCCAATCAGACAACTCTCTCCTAATGAATATCAAATTCATTTTGAAAGCCAGTTTACATTCCAGCCCGATTCAATTGTAAATATTATACATCCGATTGTGACAGCCAATGAACTAGCATCCGATTATATTGTCAACGTCATTGCATGTAATACTGATGAAGTAATTTTCGGCTATGCAATTTTAGGTACTGAGCAGGATAATATTGTTCCATGCTCAGGTCGAGAACAACCAAAGAGCTGTTATTATATCAACCTAAAATTCGCGCCCAAAACCAACCATAGTATCTATAAAAGATATATTTATGTAGGCATAGCCTTATTGGTATTATTATCCTTTATTGGGTTAAAGTCTTTTTTGAAAAGTGATAAACCCAAGACACATATTACTATCAGTCCAACATCTACATTAGATGCACTAAAAATTGGTAATTACCTTTTCCATGCAGAAGATCAATGTCTTATCATAAATACAGAAAGAATTGCGCTTACTTCTAAAGAAGCAAAACTTCTTTACATTTTTGCTACACAGCCAAACAAAGTTATTGAAAGGGCATACCTCCAAAAAGAAGTTTGGGAAAATGAAGGGGTAATTGTAGGAAGAAGCCTAGATATGTTCATCTCAAAACTTAGAAAAAAGCTAAAAAAAGATACTTCTATTAAAATTATGAATTTGCATGGCAAAGGATATAAACTAGAAATCGTCAAAAAGAATTAGAAGATTATAAAAAATAAACAGTTTACGTACATTGTTATGAGCTTTCCTTTTCACCTTGCCTTATAACTTTTTCTAAAACTTTAAACTTATTGGTCAACAGAATAATGAGATAAGCCGAAAGAACTAAAAAAACAGCAATACCATAATTCTCAGATAAAATTTAACTGTCCATTCAAACGCTACCTTTAAGCGATGTATGAAACTGATTTTGACTATTTTCCCCTCTAGCAATGAAAATTTCACAGTACAGAATTCATTTTCATCATCAAAATCTCCTAAGTTTACTCCAAGCGCTTGCAGTTGCTGTTCAATTTCAAGTATTCTATTTTCTAAATCTATATATTCAGCAATTTTTCCTCCTTTAGATTTTAAATCCATTAATGAGACCAAATTTTTCTCTAAAGATGCCTTTCTGGCATTTAATTCTTTGTATTCATTGGTCTTGTCCTTTTTTGTAATTTGTTTAGATTGTACTTTACCAATTTTAATAAGACTGTTGTATAACGAATCGAATTTTTCAGGAGGTACACCAATTAGTAAATGAAGCCTTCTATATCCTTCATTCCCATTTTTTTGTTCAAACTGAATAATGGCGTTATTCTCTTCAATATTTTTTCTCAACAATGATTCTTCTGATTCAAACTTTGCTGACTTAGTATTGACTTCGGCAATTTTTTCATATTTCTGATCTACATTAATTGGAGACTGATTTGGGATGTTTGCACTTACTTTATATTTTTTTGAAGCGTAGTTCCTTCTTACATTACTAATCGTTTCAAAAAACTGATTTTGATTCGGAGTATCTTCTATTGTAATAGTATATCCGTAGATCAGTCTAAAAATAAATAAGAGAATAAATCCACTTAACAATATGAGGATGAGTTTTCTTAGCCTTTGCCTAAATGTAGTTTTCATCTGAATATTTTGATGATAGCTTATAAATCAATCAAGCCAATATAAAGTATACCAGCTCTTAAGAATAAATATCTTAAAATACGAGTGGTATCAACGTTTGATACATGATAATAAGTAAAATAACAGCAATAATATTAAGGATAATACCCGCTCTAGCCATTTGTGAGACTTGAATATGCCCACTGGCAAATACAATAGCATTTGGTGGAGTAGCCATAGGCAGCATAAATGCACAACTCGAAGCTATTGTAACTGGTATCGCAGCTAAGATCGGTTCAATACCTAGCCCTTGCGCAATACCGCCAACGACTGGCAATAAGATGGTTACTAGCGCTACGTTGCTCATTACTTCAGTCATAAAAAGCATTACTGCAATGAGTATTGAAACTATAGCCAAAGGCCCCCAAGCGTTATTTTCAGCGATACTCTTGCCTATTAAATCGATAATACCAGTTTGTTGCATTGATTTAGCTAGACTTAAACCACCACCGAAAAGCAGTAAAATACCCCAAGGTAATTTTGCTGTATCTTGCCACTTTAAAAGAAACTTCCCCCTATTTAGATTATAGGGTATTACAAACGTAACCAGTGCAAAAAACATAGCGATTGCAGGATCGGAAAGTTCTACAAAAGATATGAACGGTTGTAATTGTGTTCTAAAAACCCAAAAGAAAGCAGTAAGAAAGAAGATAATTGATACAAGGATTTCTTGTCTATTCATCTTCCCTAATTTTTTATATTCTTCTTTAATTACTTTTGCCGAACCTTCGAATTTACCTAACTTGTTTGGATACATCAGCTTCACCAATACAAAATAAGCAATGGTTAAAAAAACTGCTGAATAAGGTATGCCTATTAATAGCCAGTCGGCAAAAGGTATCTCAATTTGGTAGGTGGTTTCCATAAAACCCCTAAACACGACATTAGGTGGTGTACCCACTAAGGTTGCAATCCCACCGATGTTAGCAGCATAGGCAATGCCTATCATAATTGATAAAGCAAAATTTTTCTGGTTGCCTGATAAGTTCTGATCTCCTTTTAGAAAGATACCAATCACAGAAGTAGCTATTGGTAACATCATTACTGCTGTTGCTGTATTACTAATCCACATGCTGAGTACTGCAGTTGCCAGCATAAATCCTAAAATAATGCCGTTGGCATTTGTACCTGTAAGTTGAATTATGCGCAAAGCAATTCTGCGATGTAAATTCCATTTTTCCATTGCCAAGGCTATCACAAAACCGCCCATAAACAGATAAACAATGGGTGAACTGTAAGGTGCAGCAGCATCAGTCATGGTATTGACCCCTAGTAATGGAAAAAAAATCATAGGGATTAAAGCTGTAGCTGCAATGGGTATAGCTTCTGTAATCCACCATACCAACATTAAAATACCCACGGCAATTACTTTATTTGCTTCAACATTTAAAGAACTAATAAGTGGGAAAAAAAGAAAGTAAAAAAATAAGATCGGTCCAGCAATTAGCCCGATCTTTTTGGATAATGGGTAGGTTTTGTCTTCCAAATTTTTTTAATTTATCCGAATACACATCGTTTCGATGGTCAAATTAATACGGATTATTTAAAAATAGCAAAAAATATAGCTGTTCTAAGAACTATCACTCAACTTTGGAATGCTATTTATACTATCAGATTTATTTTATTACCAGCAACTGATTTTTTTTATTATCGTATGCATTTTTGTTATAGTAAACATAAATTTAACATGAGACTTTTTAAACCTTCGACAAATTTTTTCATTTTATTTTTTCTAGTTGTCGCTTGTGTACCCAAAAAAGAACACGAGCAAGTAAAAGCTGAGTTAGCCTCACTAACTGAAGCAAAAGCGAAAGAAGATATGCTGCTATTACAAATGGATGAGAGAATGGACTCCATTGGCATATTACTCGATTCAATTGAAGTGCAGGAAGAAGGCATAATGCTCAACCTAGAAGATGGTATTCAATATGATGATTATGTGGGCAGGCTTTCACAAATTCAAGATTACATGGAACGGACAAATAGTGAGCTAAGAAATTTGGAAGAAGCCTTGCTAAAATCTGACAACGACAATAAAGTGTACAGAAACATAGTAGCCAACTATAAAAAGATGATTGCCGAAAAAGATGAAACAATCGGGCAATTACAGGAAAAAATTGCTACTTACGAAGAAGAAAAAGTAGCTTTAGTTAGAACCGTTGATTTGCAAAACGATGAACTTACTGAGTTACAAAACCAAGTAGCACAACAGCAAGAAGAAATTGGTGCCTTATCAGACGACTTAGATACTTCAAAAGATGAGACTTTGAAAGTTCGTGCAGAAAAGTTCTATTCCATTGCTCAGTCAACGGAGTCTCTTGCTGAAAAAACCAGTAGTTTTTTGAATGGTAAAAAGAAAAAGGCATACTATCGCCAAGCTTATGATTATTACAAACAAGCTTTTGAGCTCGATGCTGAAATGACTGATGCTTATGATAAAATGACAGAGCTGGAGTCAAAGTTTTAATAAGTCTTTCTAATTAAGTTTATAAGCGCTTTATGCCTTTGATATTAAAAGAAAATATCAATGAATACCTGAGTATTGCCACTTGGAAAATTGAAGAAGAAGAAGAAGTGCTTATTTCTTTATTGGATTCAAAACATATTCCTGAAGAAATTTCAATTATTAAATCACCATTGAAGAGATGCCAAACCTTGGCAGGTCGGTTACTGGTTAAACTACTGGTAACCGATGCTTTTGATAGCTTTAATGGTATTAAAAAAGACGAAAATGGTAAACCCCATCTCAAAAAATCCAGCCATTTTATAAGTATTTCACATACAGGAAATCTAGCTGTAGCAGCACTTAATACTGCCTATAAAACAGGAATAGACATTGAAAGAGTTAGTAACAGGATATTAAAAATAATGCCGAAATTCCTTTCGGCTAGAGAAAGGCTACATGTAGACGATGATGTACCAGAGGCTACTATTTATTGGTGTGCTAAAGAAGCCTTGTATAAGCTCAATGGGAGAAAAGGAGTCATTCTCTCTCAAGAATTGCTCATTAATAAAGAAAGAAACTCATCCGATTTTAAAGGATATATTATTAACCAAGATAAAATCAAAGAAGTCAGTCTTCATACTTTTAGAAAAGATGATATTATATTTGTCTACAGCTCAGTGGTGAAAAATAGAGAAGAGCCTACTTCAAATCAAAACGCCATAATAAAGTCATAGAAATGAGGGTAAAATATTAAAATGCCGATAGCTCCTGAAATTAATACGGCAATGAAAACGGCAGCAGCAGCAATGTCTTTTACTTTCCCGGCAAGCGGATGCAGTTCAGGATGTACCAAATCTATCGTTTTCTCAATAGCTGTATTAAACGCCTCACTAAGCCATATCAAACCTGTAGCTAAAATAATCCATAGCCATTCTTCTCTACTTATTCCAAAATACCAAGCCAGCAAAAAAACAAATATGCCTACCGGAAAGTGGAAGTGGTAATTGTGATCCTTGGAAAGAAATTTTATACCCCTAAAAGCATGGTTGAAACTTTTTAACTCTTTAATGATATAGTGTAAGAACTGTTTCATGCTAGTTCTAAATAATATTCTTCAGTCACTTTTTAGTTTTGATTTAGACGAAGTGAAGCATAAAATTTCAGAAAACCGCTAAAATTATTTATTGTATCAGCACAGAAAATTCATTCTTTTACTGTCATAGAATCTTACCTATACTAACCTATTATGGAATGATAGTATAACCATAAGTTACTACAGCCGTTTTTTCAAGCATCTTACCAACAGAACAATACTGTTCTACAGATAGCTTTAACGCTTTTTCTACTTTATTACAGTCTAAATCTCCAAACAACTTAAAATGCAAATGAATTTTTGTAAATACAGCAGGAATAGCATCTTTTTCTCTTTCTCCGTCAACAGTTATTTTTAGGTCTTTTAAATCCTGCTTTTGCTTTTTTAATATGCTAATTACATCTATAGCACTGCAAGTACCTATAGCAGATAATACTAATTGCATAGGGCGCATGCCTTTGCCCTCGCCTCCTATTTCGGGAGACCCATCAACTGAGACAGTGTTTCCTTCATCATTTGATGCTTCCATATGGTAGGCTTGGTTTAGCCTGCTTATTTCTATCTTCATTTCCTATCTTTTCTTTGAATTTTATAAGCTCAAATTTGATAAATTTAAGTCGAAATTTTACCAATCTTAAAACAAATAAAAATGAAAGAAATCACAGTATCGGAATTGAAAGAAATGATGGATGCGAAAGAAGATTTTCAATTAATAGATGTGAGAGAAGAAAATGAATATAATTTCTGTAATCTTGACGGTCAACTTATGCCCGTTGGACGTATCCTAGAATTTGAAGATGAAATTTCTAAAGATAAAAAAGTAGTTGTGCATTGCAGAAGTGGAGCCAGAAGTGCCAATGCTATTTTACAACTAGAACAAGCTTTCGGTTATGATAACCTTTATAACCTTAAAGGAGGTATTCTTGCTTATGCTGATGAAATAGACCCGTCTATTCCAAAATATTAATTTTTTGAAGGCTGTTTCAGGTGTTTTTTTACCTGAAACAGCTTTTTAGATTTAAATATGTCTTACTGAATTAGGTTTTATATCAGTAGTATCTCCTACTGCCTTTCGAAGAGAGTCTAGTTTTATTTTAAGCTCTTTTTGTATAGCATCATATTCAGGATTACCGTACAAACTATTCATCTCATTAGGATCAATTTCTAAATCAAAGAGTTCCCACTCGTCAATAGTGTGATAGTGAATGAGTTTGTAACGATCAGTTCTTATTCCCCTATGCTGTCGCACCATATGCCAATCGGGGTAGGCAAAATAATGGTAATAGACTTCTTTTTTCCAATTATCTGGGGTTTCACCTTTCAATAAAGGAACAATACTTTCGCCACTAAACTCTTCAGGAATTTCTGCATCTGCAATATCCATAAAAGTTTTAGCAAAATCTAGGTTTTGTACCAGGTCTGTATTAACCGATCCGGCTTCCACTACACTTGGCCAACGAGCAATTAGTGGCATTCTTAATGACTCTTCATACATCCACCGCTTATCATACATACCATGATCCCCAAGATAAAACCCTTGATCTGAACTATAAACTACTATTGTATTTTCACTCAAACCGCTCTCGTCTAAGTAATTTAGTAACCTCCCAATACTATTGTCCATCGCGGTAACAGTTCGTAAGTAATCTTTCATATATCGCTGATATTTCCACCTCACAGAATCTTTCCCTTGTAGCTTAGCATCAATAAAAGCTTTATTTTCTGCATCGTACGTCTCATGAAACATAGCAGATTGTTCAGACGTAAGTCCTTCCGGCTCAGTAAATTTAAGGTCTCTGGTAAACAGATAATCCGCTATGGTCATTTCAGATTCTAGTAAAGCACTTGCTCTACTGTCAAAATCATCAAAAAGATTATCCGGTTCAGGCAAATCAATGTCTTTGTACATAGCATAAGTATCCGGACCGGGCAACCAACGTCTATGGGGTGCTTTATGTTGATACATTAGCATAAAAGGTTGAGTGCTGTCCCTATCAGTACTAAGCCACTTAATTGCTTCTTCAGTAATAATATTCGAAGTGTAACCTGTCTTTTCTTCTTGTCCATCTGCCGTAGTAAGAATGGGGTTATAGTAAGTTCCTTGTCCCAATCCTCGGGTTAAAACCTTCCAAAAATCAAAGCCCTGAGGGTCTGATTTCAAATGCCATTTCCCAACTAGTGCTGTTTGATAACCTGCTTTTTGTAATACTTTCGGGAAAGTAAGCTGGTTACCGTCAAAAGTAGTCACATTATCTACTACCCCGTTCTGATGGGAAAATTTTCCTGTTAAAATAACTGCTCTGCTTGGCGCACAAATTGAATTGGTTACAAAACAATTTTTGAATAACATGCCTTCTTTGGCAAGCCTATCTAGATTAGGCGTTTTTACAAATTCGTGTAATTTGGGATTATTTGCTTTAGAACCATAAGCACCAATAGCATGCGTGGCATGATCGTCACTAAAAATAAAAATAATATTCGTTTTAGGGGTTGGTATCTGCTTTGCAGTCTCTTGCTGTTTGCAGGCGAAAGCAATGCCTATCAACAATAATATTGAAAGTTTATTAAGTAGGTTCATGAGGCTATTTTTTGTATAGATGTTTAAAATATAGAGGTATTATTTGCTTTTGTCTTGTTCATTTCATAAAAATTACCGTCAATAAGGGGATAATTTCGGGATTGAAAGATAAGTAATTAGCTGTATATTTTCATTAGCTAAAAAACTTCATCCCATGCATAAAACTACAACAATTTCCTTCATTTTACTTTTGTTTTTTTTCAGCGCACAAGCCCAAAATAAAGATTTAAATTTTTATTACAGCGAAGGAATGAAAGCCTATGAAGCAAAAGACTATCTTGCTTTTAAGGAAAACTTCGAGCAAGCCTACAAAATAAGAAATGATCATCCTACCATCATATATAATTTAGCAGTAGCTTATTCTATGAATGATGCTTCTCAAAAAGCAATGAACCTTTTAAATGAGTTAATAACTTTCAGAGCTGATACCAATATCTTAACAGACCAAGATTTTAATGCTCTAAAAAGCCTTCCCGAGTTTAAAACCATAGAAAACAAAATAAATACATTCAATACCGTAGTGTCAAATGCTGAAGAAGTATTTACTGTACCAGGAGATCTCCACCCTGAAAGTGTTGCTTATGACGCTTCTCAAAAAACATTTTACATTGGAAGCATTAGAAAAAAGAAAATTATTAAGGCAGATGAAATTGGTAATATATCTAATTTTACCTCACTTGCTAGTAATAACTGGTCTATTAGTGGGATAAAGCTCGATAAGAAAAGAAACTTACTTTGGGCTTGCAGTGTCGCTACGCCCAATATGGAAAATTTCAGTAAGGAAGAAGAAGGTAAATCTGCTCTTTTGTGTTTTTCACTTCAAACCGGAGAACTTATTAAAAGATATGATATAAATGATCGGAGAAAACCTATTTCAAAGGCCGTATACGACACATTGAGCGTAAAT
>JBCDJE010000130.1:0-8915 GCA_038748185.1 Bacteroidota bacterium | reverse complement strand
CAAGCTTCCACTGTCCCAAATCTTGATTGAAATGCTGTTCTTGTTAAACTTTTTAATATCTTCATGATAATGTTTTTTACCAAAGGTATTAGCGTGTTACGTATCCTATTTACGTCCTGAGATTTAAAGGGGTAACCCTATTTAATCATTTACAAGAAACTAAAAATATGGAGCTACAACCAAGAATTGAACATTTAAAAGAGAAAAAATTAATAGGTAAGCATTTAAAGATGTCACTTGTTGAAAATAAGACAGTAGAGCTATGGAGAAATTTTATGCCAAGGCGGAAGGAAATAACTAATAAATTGACAAGTGATTTTATTTCTATGCAAATTTATGAGGAGACAATGAACTTGAACGATATGAGTCAGAAATTTGAAAAATGGGCTGTTACTGAAGTGGCTAATTTTGATCATGTTCCTGATGGCATGGAAACCTTTACGCTACAAAGCGGGCTTTATGCTGTTTTTGATTACAAGGGATTAAGTACTGATAGCCAGATATTTATTTATATTTATGGTACTTGGCTTCCAAACTCAGCTTATCTATTAGATGATAGACCGCACTTTGAGGTATTGGGGGATAAATATAAAAATGGAGACCCGAATTCTGAAGAAGAAATATGGATTCCCATTAAACCAAAAAGTTAAAGAAATAACTAAGTTGAATCGCAAAAAATGAATACTATCGATCTAAAATAATTACTGTTATTGTGTTAAGGCATAACGAACTTGAATGCCAAATGAAGTAGTAGTTCTTTTAAAAGAGTTGGATACCCTTGGTTCGTTGATACTTCTTTCAAAATAGAATTGCAAGTTTGCCTGTTTGTTGAGCTGATACGAAACAGTGGGTCTGAATTGAATATTTACATTTCCCTGGGTAACAGTAGGTGCATCATTAATTTTTCTTTGTATTGTTTTGGTATCCCTAACTGTGAATGCCATTCGCATGGTTACATCATTTTCCAATGTTTTGTATGCTCCTCTAATCCTGAAAGGAACCTTCATTCCAGCTTTGGTCATACCTAAATCTAGTGTTATATCATTGCTTTTTAACTCGGTTACTTCTGAATTGGTAAGATTAAGTGCCAAGTCTCGCCGTTTTTTGTAATCTACTTTAATCGTAATGTCACTCTTTGTGCGAACATTTATACCAATGAGAGGTGAGAATTGCTCACTGATGGTAAGCTGATTTACTATTAATACAGGTTGGGCAATATTTGAGGTATCGGCATTAGCAAATGCTATATCTCCGGCACCAACTGATAAGCCTAATAAATCCGGGCGATCACTATAAAACAATGAGGATGAATAACTACCAACAGCGTAATCGGAGCTATAGCCATGAGTAATGGAAACACTTCTGAAAATCTCTTTAAATGCCGGAATTTTTGATAAACCACTGTAAGTGACACGCCAGTTAGGAATAGGAATATCTAGAAAAGCTGAAAGCTTAGTTTTACTAGCATCACCTTTTGTATATGCTGCCCTAAATGCTGGTATAAGTACATCTTGCGAATTGGTATCGTATTCCACTCCAGAATTAGGATTTAAAGCATTAAGCCTCTCTAAAATAACGTCTCTATTTCGTACAAACTCATCAAAAACACTGCTTCTATTGTTCTCATCATCTCTTGAGAAAGCAGTTTGCATAGTAAAAAAAGACATGGAATAGCTACCAGTTCTTACTGGGGTTTGTCGAGCAAAGTCAGGGTTACCATTTGCATCAAGAGCTAGTACACCGTTTTCATCAAAGAATGTTCGGAAGTTTTCAGAATAATTATCAGTAATGGTTCTTTTGGCATCTAGCTGAATTTTAAAATCTTTGATAGGTTCAGCATTGGCTCTAAAGTTCAAATTTCTTTGCCTGTTTTGTAAAAATGGATTGTTTTGGAATGGACTTACCGATAACCAGCCCCTTTCTGCACCTTCATTGAGAATACCAGGGTCTTGACTTCCTAAAATAAAAGGTAAGCCGGGGCTTTCCCATTCATTATCAAAACCGAAAAGACTTGGTGTTCGCATGAAGCCTGGTAAAGTAGTACCAGATGTTTCAGAATAAGTAGCATTTACATTTTTAACTGAAAGTAGTAGACCGGCTACCCCTTTGAGTGCTTTGAACTCTTTAGGTTTTTCTACTTGTTTTTTCTTAGCAATCCGTTCGTCAATCGCTAGTATTTTTTTATTGACCTTAGCTATTTTTCTAGGAATTCCTTTTTGTTTTATTCCTTCAACTTCAGCATCAGGAGGAAGATTTAGTAATGAGTCGAGTAATAAAGAATCACCCTTAGCAATTTTCTCTAGCTGTTTAATCCTTTTATTTTCAACTTTTATTTCTTTTTTGGTTTTAATTGCTTCAGCTGGTAGTTGTAATAAAGAATCTAGGAGTAAAGAGTCTCCTTTAGCGAGTTTTTCTAAATATTTTATCTTTTTCTTTGCCGCTTTTTCATCTTTACGTTTTTGTTTGGCCTCCAGTAAAACAACTTGTTGTTCTAGACTAGCTTTCTTGTCTTCTAATGGATTTTTTTGTCTCCCTCTTCCTCTAGGAGCAGTATTATTTATTTTTTTTAAGAAAGGGATACCGTTGTAAATTTTATTGAGATCAACTTTCCCATTTACTGTAAAGTTGGTATTATTTCTCATAGTATTACCCAATGAGTCAGCAATGCCCAGTGTGCCTGCCGCCCAATCAAAAGTAGTAGAATAGCGGGTATCAGCTTCTAACCATTTAGTTAAAGGAAATTTATCGAGTGGTAGTCTGTAATTTGCTCCAATAGTTTGACTAAAGGCTTTCATTCGACCAAAATCTCTCAGGTTATCTCTAATTTCTTCCCTTGCCTCCTCATCAAGTTCTCCGGCAGGTTCATCTATAATTGCATTGGCTCGAGCATTGTAATCTAATCCTAAGTTTTTAGAAATTGCCCAATTCATAGTGTAAGCTCTATTAAAAACAAAAGACTTTTCAAAATTGGGTAAAAACCCATTGGTAGTTAGGTCTTGGTTACGGAGCTGTGTTCTACGAAAATCACGCACTAAGTCCCCTCGAACAGCAATACTAGTCGGTAATAAATTAAAATTAATATCTTTAATCAATTGAAGCCAAGGAGACTTTAAACCATCACTATTTTTAAAGGGCTCTATTGCCTTGGCTTTATTCTGAAAACCATAAACTGCTCCTAATCGCCATTGGCGTGTTTCCATTGATTCAGTATTGATATTTCTAACAAAAGCATCACTGTAAGCAGCACTTAGAGATAGGTTTTCAATATCCCACAGATGGCTTTTAGCTTCCTTATTGAGTTTAGTTTTCCTTACATTGGTGAGGTTAATACTTCTGCGTTCGGAAATATCTCGCACTAAATCTCTATAACGCTGCCTTTCTCCAGGATCATTAAAAGCATCTAAAGCAATGTCAAGGGGTACATCTGGGTCAAGCGGATCGAAGAAGGGTTCGGTAGTACTTTTTTCATAACTCACAAATAATGGAAGGGTGAGTCCAAGTTTTCCTAATAAAATTTTATCTAAATTGATATTCGCTGATAAATCATAATCTAAAGTAGAAGACCTAGCTCTATCAGATACGCGGTCTTGTATGCCGCCAAAACCTACTGAATTGTAGCGTAGAGAAGCATTTACCATTGCAAAATCTGCTAATTTGGTATTTAAACTTATGTTGGTTGCCCATCCGGGCGTTCTATCAAATTCTGAAACTCTTAGCTCATTCATCCATACACAAGCAGATTTCGATTGTCTATCAGGTGTTGAAGGATTACGAATGCCAAGCATGGCTGTTTGTACAGAGCTTAAATCGGGATTTCCAACTACACTTATTCTATAACGCCCCAAGTTAGGTTCATTTCCTGCAGGATAGGGAATAGCCACATTGGCTCCTGCCTTATTTCGGGCAGACTTTAACTTGTATAACTCTTCTATGGCAATGTCGATCTCATTTTCTCTTGGCCATAAAGCTTCTCTGCTAAAATCGCCTTCTCTAGTTAATGTAAGGGGTATCTCAATTTCGTAATAATTTTGTTGAAAATCTGTCCCCAGTCTTATGAAAGCTCTTAAATCCTCATCTCCTGTTTGTTGATCGAGTGCATGTGCATGGATTTCCATTTTTAGCCTTTTGTAAAAGACTAAGTCAAGTCCATAGTTCTTAAATACAGCTCTTGCATCTTCGTCTTGCAAATCTTCTACACATAACTGTATAGATTGTTCATTCAATTGCCTGTTAACAGTTGAGGTAATATCAAAATCTCTTTGGAACCCTGGTGGTAAATCATAGGGAAAGCTATTTTCCCCAGCCACTTCTTGACCATTTTCTTCAATGTTTACACTTGAGACAGTAAACTCTGTATTATCACTATCAGGCAGTTCTTTGAACTCAGGCCCTAGTAAACTTTCGGTAAACGGTCGCCACTGAGCTCCTACCATTTGGAATTGCACCATCCGTAAAACTACCGGATCATTCCAACCTGTAAGAAACATTCTTATAAATCGGATAGATTTAAAACCATTAATATCGTTTATATTTTCTAGACCCAAATCTCGTAGAGGAATCCTAAACTGATACCAGGTTGTGTTATTATCTCCTACTACTTCATCAACAATATAAGGATTTGTGCCAACTCCCATTCCAGGATTTAGATCGACTCTGTATTGGAAGTATTGTTCGATATCCGAAATTGTTTGATCTCGATTCAGATCTTCGTTATCAGGGGTTTGGTAAGAAGATGGGGTAAAAGTGGCTCCTGCATTTTCAGGCGAATTTCTCTCCATCCCATTAAACTGCTTGTATCTTTCTAGTACTCCGGCATCAATTTCGTCATAAAAAGGATCGAGATAATACCTAAAATCATCTGCTGAAGGATCGTTGAGAATCGCTTCTCTAGCATCTGGATTTAATACACCCGGTAGCTGAGAAATAAACGGTTGATCAAATTTTTCTAATTCTTCTGTATTGTTAAGTCCGTCAAAACCAATATCTTGAATTTCTCTAGCTCCTGGCCCTACATCAAAAGCATTGGTTAAAAATTGTTTATTAGGCACTTTTCCCCAAATTGTTTCTGAAGGTGCTTCTTCTTCAGTTGTAATAGGAATACCATTTTCAAAGAAGTGCCTATCATCCGGAATAATATCTTCTGATATACTACCAAGGTTAAAGTAAAGCTGCCCACCTGTGTTGGTATTAGAGGCACCGGTAATGCTGCGATCTTGTGTAAAAGGATCCATTAACCAAAATTCTATATATTGAATATTGATATTATCAAAATCAATATCATGGGTAATGGCTCTTGTAATAGAAGCAAAATTATCCTCTGGGTTTCTAAGCGTACCGTCAGGATTAAGGTCTGTATTATAATTATATGCACCTCTTTCATTTGGATAATATGCCAAGTCAAATGAAATTTCATTCTGTGCAATTTGCCCCCGCTGCCTATTTGGAAAAACCTCATCGAAGCCAATGAGCCTCACATAATTGTTTTCCAAATCTTCTTCGGTCAAATTATCAGGTCTTCCTCTTGGACCTGCACCAAAGTAAAAAGCATTATCTATAGAATACCAAGCTAGCTTAGCTCTTCTGTAATTATAATCTAAGCTGTCAGTTAGGTTAAATTCATCTAATACTAATTGTGGTGTAGAGCCTAATACCCAACTTTGTGGGCTTCTTGTTAAATCATATGGTACTTCTGCCTGTTCAAAATCATCGATGTATGATGTTCCTTTATCGCCTACTAGAAGACCTGGCGCACCAGGGATTATATGGGCAAACTCTGCTTTTAAAGCTACATTAGATTGCTCTTTTGTACTAAGAAAGGGGATTTTATCAATAATTCTCGTTAGCAACCTTGATTCTGAGCGATAGTCTACGCCTAAGCCCCAGATTGTATTTCTAGTTGGTTCTGTTCCTACAGCTACTCTTGAAATGGTTGGACGTTCATTAAGATGTAAAAAAGTACCTGTAAACCTTATATCTTTGCTAAATTGATATTCAGCATCGAATCCCATTAAACTTCTTTGTTGGAATGAGAACAGGTCAGCTCTTTCATATTGAATTTTAATCTCCTTGCCCGAATTAGAGACCCCTTCATTTAAAATTCTCACCCTGCCAAAGTTGTAATCTACCGTATAATCGGTTCCTTCGTTTAAGATGGTATTGCCTGCCCTCACAACTACTGATCCTTCGGAGATATTTATTCCAGGTAAAATAATTTCGTTGGAATTGCCTGATTGAAATGAACCCCTTAGGAAATACTTATTGAGTGTGGTATTTAAGGTAGCATCAGCTTGAGTGCCGTCATAGAGCTCTTGAAAAACATATTTATTGATTAATTGTAACTCTGAGTTTGGATCAAAAAAAGTGGCTATATGGCTACCAAAAGGCTCTAGCTTTGTAAACATAATTCGCCCTGTTCTCGACTCCACGGTTAAGCCCTCAATATAATCAAAATTACCATCAGGTTGCCGCTCGTTTTGTGGGTTGAGTTCGTCTACTCCTAAAATATTTACCAAAGGTATATTTCTAATGTTATCACCACCTTCGTGCAAACTTGGGTTATCAATTCCTGTAAGGTCATCTCTATAAATTACCCTTAATTGAAAGTTATCCCTTGTTAGTTGATTGGTTTGTAATGAATATATATTTTTCATCATCAAGTCCCAAACGGGAAGGTCAGTTCTAATGGTGGAAGGGGAAAGCATTTTCATAAAAATGACGGCATCGTCATCGAGGCTTTGGTAATCTTCGGTGAGTTCACCTACTCTATATACTTGCCCATTATAAGTATATTCAAAGGAGACCGCGAGAATTTCATCGGGTCTTAGTGGGGTAATGAGTGATACAAAGCCTAATTGTGGATTGAGGATATATTCTCTCTCTTCCAGTTTTCTAGCACTTCTCAACAACTCAAAATCTACCCCCTTAGAAAAGCCAAAATTGCTTTCCATAACCCTACTAGTATTATCTGCAATTCTTGCTTCAGCATCATTTATTAAACTTTCAAATAAATTATTGGCGGTATTTGAAGCCGCATTTACAGGGTTAGGTTCAGGAATAAGACCTGTATTAAATGGACGTCCTTCACCTAAATCCATATAAGCAGCTATATTTCTAAGGGTTTGTGTGTTATTATTTCGATTGGTAACATATAATTCGACTCGAGTGACTACAACTCCCGATGTAATAGCTGGTAAGCTGTTGAAAGACCTTTCGAAGTTTTCTCTAAAAAATTGTGCTAGAAAGAAGTGTCTGTTAAGATCGTATTGATCTCCTCTTATTTCAAATTCTCTTGCTTGAGCACCGTTTTTAATAGTGATGGTTTCTGTACTACCACGTTGATTGGAAATGACTGTATTTAAAGTAAGTTTTCCAAAACGCATTTTGGTCGTAAATCCGAAAAGATTTTGTGCACCGGTAATGAGGCTATTTCGCGAGGGGAAACTTACATTACCTAACTGCACTTCTTGAATAATATCTTCATCAAAAGCGGTATAGCTCACATTATACTGTTGCTCAAATTGAAAAGTATTTTTGGTATCGAAATTGGCGTTTACGGAGAGCTTTTCACCAATTTTCCCGGATAGAGCCATACTAATTTGCTGATCGAAATTGAAACCGCCATTGCGTTGTTGTCGAATAGGTAGTGAGGGGTTATCAACTCTTTGCCATAACCCACCAAAGTCTAGTACTACCGATCCGTTAGGTTGGATAGTTACTTGGTCGCCACCGAAAAGCCTTTGCGCAAATCGCCCAAGTTGTATAGGAGGTATTGCTAAGCCTTCTCCGGTAATTTCATCACCACCATCTTTTGAAGTAGAAATGGTTTTCCAGTAATCTTTTATCATTTGCCTTTCTTTATACTCTCGGTATAAATCATAAGGAATTTTTGATTCGGTACGATAGTCGTAAGGACCGAATTTTTCAGAGATATTATAAAAATTACCAGAGGTATCCAGTGAAATATCAAGATTTATGCTAGAAGGCTTATTTAATAAAAAAGGAGATGGACTTCTATACTCAGAAAAAGGGTCTCCATATCGATCCCTTCTATAAGTGGGTAAATCTTCAGGATTCACAATAACAGTATCTTCCGGGTTTTCTTCTTGGGCGAAAACTGAAAAACATGTATAAAGATTGAAGATTGATAAACAGAAAATGATTCTCCTTACGCTCAGCAAAATACTTACCTTAATAACTCAGTGAAAAAAATACAAGACTTAGTCAGGCCTTTCACTTAATATTTTCAAAATCAAAAAAATAGTTTTTAAACAGACTAGTAAATTCAATTCATATATTAGTTGTTTTTGAGCGCAAGTTTAATGAGATCCTCCAAGGATAACTCATTGCCGTGCTTTTTTATTATAAGTGTGATATTTTTCTCAGCAACACTTTTATTAATCCCTAATGAGATAAGCGCTGCAGTGGCTTCATTTTTAACACTGCTTTCAGTAGAAGAAGTGGTAATTGTGTTTTTGCTTAAGTCAGAGGTAACTAAATCCTTTCCTAATTTATCTTTTAATTCAAGAATTACCCTTTGAGCCGTTTTAGCACCAATACCTTTAACTGACTGTATAAGTTTAACATTACCACTTAAAATAGCTTCTTTTACTTCAGATGTACTTAGTGAAGAGAAGAGCATAAGCCCTGTGGAGGGGCCAATACCCGAAATGGCAATTAATTTTGTGAATAGGATTTTTTCTTCAAGCTCAAAAAAACCGAATAGAGCCTGTAGATCTTCTTTTACATAGAAATAAGTAAATAATTTGCAAGTATCTAGGTTTTTAATTTGTGAAAAAGTATTGAGGGAAATCTTTATTTCATAACCAATTCCTCCAACCTCTATAACTACGAAGGTTGGATCTTTTTCTACTAATTTACCGCTAATGAAGTAATACATACATTTATGATTTCGCAAT